>CAIOSU010000155.1 GCA_903861055.1 uncultured bacterium | reverse complement strand
TATTTGGGGCTTGGTTTGTTTCAGGGCGGACTTTAGCTCGCTGCTGCACGTAGCTTCGCCCATAATGTCCAAATCGTGCTTGCCCGATAGAATGCCTTTGATGCCTTCACGCACCAGTAAGTGATTGTCAGCGATAAAAACGCTTGTTTTAGTCATTATTTGGGAGTAAACGGCTTTATTTAGAATGATTCTAAATCCGAAAGTATAACCTTATATCATCCTGCGGAATACCACTAAAGGGGTAATCGCTTTGCACAATGGGGCTATAGGTGCTGGTATTACTATGTTTGAAAGAGTTTGTGGATGCTTGTAGTTATTGAAAATATGACACTGGTGTGACAAATGCAGTCAATAGTCGATGGTACATAGTCCATGAAACGTAAGCCCCATTTGAAAATGGAGGCAATTCCTATATGTTGAAATCGTGCACGCTGAGCACTGGTTGCACGTAGGCATTAGCTTTTGCGCAGGAGGGGAGTGAGAATGTTGAATCTTCTCAAGCTAAATTCATTATCTTAGTACTATGTTGCGCCTGCACGATATAACCACCACTTTAGCAACCCATCGGGTTGCGCTTTTTCGTAAGTACCATCTTACGGAGTTGGGCGTGTTTGGCTCTATTGCTCGTGGAGACCATAATGCCGATAGCGATATAGACATTGTGATTGATTATGAAGGCAGCATGGGGCTTGAGTTTGTTGATTTAGCCGATGAGCTGGAAAGAATACTTCACCATAAAGTCGATTTAGTATCTAAAAAAGCCATTCGACCAAAGTTGTTGGAACGAATAAAAACCGAGCTGGTATATGTCTAAAAGGGATACACTAACCATTAGGCTTTAGCCGCAGCAATGGCTTCGTCTTTATCGGCGGCTGGGTCTTGCTGAAAAACTTGTTGTAGTAGGTCGTAAAGGTGTGGGTGCTTATCGCGAAGCAAGCGCGGGCGGTTAAAGAAGTATTCGCTTACTACGGGCAGAAACTCCGTTTCGCTTACGCCACCGTATGGGTTTATGTCCGATTTGCCTTCTTGGATCGCTTCAATTTTGGCTTTAATCATGGTTATCCAAGGGATGGTATACTGGTGCGCCAATAGGGCTTCGGGTATGCCATCGGTAGCGCCATCGGCATAGTCGAGCAAGTGCACAAACTCGTGTATGCCCACATTGCTTTTCGTGCTTTCGTTCTCAAACCCCTGTCTGAGCGATGGTCTAGAGAGCACCATTTTGCCACTCATGTAGCCCGAGCCCACCATACCCAATATGTTGCGCTCGTTGGTGGTGCCTTCGGTTTCGTGCTGGTGGTTAAAGCTCTGGGGGTATAGTATCACCTCATCCAAGTTGCTATAGTGCCATTCCGGGAAACCAAAGATGGGTATAACGCCGCTGCTGGCCACCAATAGTCGGTCTTCATCGGTTACTTCGGTATCAATGCCCGTTATTTTGTGATGGCTCAGAAAGTAAAGAATATCCTCCTCATATTGCTTACGCGCTTCGGCATCCAGGGCTTGATAAAACTTAACCTCCTGAAGCAAATACTTACGCCATTTGGCCGGGAAGGCGTCAGGTACTGGCAACAGCCGTTTCCGGAAAACGAAAAACAGCGCTACAGCAGCAATTAGGGCAATAAAAAAGATTTTAACAATCATGGTAAATAAAGGTAGTTCTTTTCTGGCCCATCAGGGTGTAAACAAAAAAGCCCTTCCTGCAGGGCAGAAAGGGCTTTTTATATCAATTGGGAGTATGGGTTATTTTGGTTTTTTTACATCAACCAACTCCACATCAAATACCAAAGTAGATTTTGGTGGAATTACTGGCGGATAGCCTTGTTCGCCGTACGCCAAAGCGTAAGGGATAATCAATTTGGCTTTGCCACCAACCTTCAATAGGCCAATGCCTTCGTCCCAGCCACGGATAACTTGGCCAGTGCCTAGTACAAACGGTAGTGGTTGGCCACGGTCGCGTGAGCTATCAAATTTGCTACCATCCAACAAAAAGCCATCATAGTGTACCAATACGGTATCGCCAGCAACAGGGGCTGCGCCAGTGCCTAGGTTGTCGCTTATGTACATCAAACCAGATGCAGTGCTTTGAGCAGCAGCTTTAAATTCTTCCAACTTAGCGGCTTCCAAAGCAGCACGCTCTTGTTCCTTGCGGATTTTCTCAGCTAGGTAGTCGTTAAATACCTTAGGGGCATCAAAAGCTTCGGCAGTAGCGCCTTTGCGAACGATAGTCACTTTGCTCATCAAGTCGCCTTGTTGAATAGAATCAACCACGTTTTGGCCAATAACTACGTTTCCGAACACCGAGTGGCGGTTGTTCAAGTGCGGGGTAGCGGTGTGTGTAATAAAGAACTGGCTACCGTTGGTGCCAGGGCCTGCATTGGCCATAGACAAAATGCCTGGGCCGCTGTGGGTCAAATCGGCATTAAACTCGTCGTCGAATTGGTAGCCTGGGCCGCCAGTTCCGTTTCCAAGTGGGTCGCCACCTTGAACCATAAAGTTGGCCACTACACGGTGAAAAGTAAGGCTATCATAAAATGGCTGACCCAATGGGCGGATGTCGTTTTTGATAGTACCTTCTGCAAGGCCTACAAAGTTGGCAACCGTAACGGGTACTTTCTCAAATTCCAATTTCAAGGCAATGTCGCCTTTTGAGGTGTTGATAACGGCATATAAGCCATCAGGTTGTTCTTTTACCACAGCAGCTGGGTCGTTTTTCTCCTTGCAACCAGTAAAGGCCAGTACAAGGGCGGTTAGTAAAATAAATGGGATAGAATGTTTCATATCTGTGGGGGTGGTTTTAAAGCTGCTCAAAATAACGAATAATCTGTTTTTTCAACAAATATTCTTGTTCCTCGGCGCTTAGTTTCGGCACCGATTTTACGCCTATCCAGTGTGGCCAGCCGTCTTTATCAAGCCCTTCGAGCTCATAAAAGCCTTCTTCACTCAACAGGCGACACACTGCAATGTGCATCAAGTCTTGTTTTTCTTCTTTTTTGAACTTGCCCGGCAACAAACCTGCTTCGCGGATGCCGATGAGAAATAATATCGCATCCAAGTCCGGATTTTTTTTGAATTGGCGGTAAACCCGCTGTTTTATTTTGATGAAGTCGGCATCAATGGCCTCTCTATCTATGGATATGGTCATTTTGGGTTCGGTGCTTTTGGAACTATGGAAGTATCTAGTTACGGCTAAATACAAACTCCGAGGGTAATTGGTTCGCGCAAAGGTAGTTGGTTTTGGGGTATAGTCCACAGTCCATGGTCGATAGTCGATGGATTGCTGCAAAAAACAGGTCCACCTGACAATGGCATATGAACTAAAATTTCGCTATCTTTCGTTTAACGAGAAAGCTTAAACATGACAGTTGTAATTAAAAAAGGAGATAGTAAAGAACGGATGGACGAGCTGCTTAAAAAAGTAGCCAACAAGCCAGTTGTTCCGGCCAAAAAATTTGAGGCTGCTAAATTCAGCGGTACCGTTAAGTTTGAAGGTGACCCTTTAGAGATTCAGAAAAAACTAAGGGATGAGTGGGAGTAGGCTTTTTGTAGATACCAACATTCTTATTTATCTGCTTAAAGGGGATAGCACCTTAGAAACATTTTTACAGGACAAGCACCTTTACATTTCCTTCATTACTGAGATGGAGTTATTGGGGTTTCCCAATATTTCATCTCAAGAGGAGGTTCAGATTAAAACATTATTGTCACAATGTGTGATAGTAGACCTGGAACCTGGGATAAAGGAATTGGCTATTTCAACCAGGAAGAATTATAAACTTAGGTTGCCTGATAGCATAATTGTAGCTTCTGCTTTGTTTTTGGATATACCTTTTATTACCGCTGACAAAGGATTGCAGCGACTCGAAGAAACGCTAGGTTTAATAATTTATGAGCCTTAGAATTGCAGAGTTGTTACCCAATTGCGTTATCAAGGGTAACTACAGAAGATGAAAACCCTTACCCTATCTATCCTTTTTTTATTGCCGTTACTTTCCAGCGGGCAACCTTTCAGTCAGTTTATTACTAAGGATACTGTACTCAATATCATTTGCCGTAAACTATCCGATTATGACAGTTTGTTGCTATATAGCCAGTCTAGTTATTCGCCCGCAAACCCTAGGTTGAAAGGTATTGGATATCAGGGGTTAAATAGGTATCTGTTTTGTATTGAGTTCTCCTTTCCGCTAACAATAGCGAACAATAAACAATCATTTTTCAGCAAGGAAATTATTAAGCGCAAGTTGTCTGAAATATTTTGCAGTGATGTTCGTTTGGATTTCAATCAAGATTCATTAGATGTTTACAAATGCGGTGAGGGTAACATTATCGTAAGTATTTCACATGGAGAAACGAGCACCATTCTTAAGCTTTACCCGAAGGAAATGAGGCATGTATATTGGCAAGCGTATGCCGTAGAGTTCTACCAAAACCATTGCCCAAATGACAATAGGGAGCGGTTTATAGTATTGCTTAAGGTATTGAGCAAGCTGTTGCCAATTGATGTTGTGTGCGAGGTAAAAAGGGAGTTTTTTACTTATTGAGCTGGGGTTACCAAACTATTGCCAAATATACATTCGTGGATAACAAAATGACTTGATTGGCACATTAACAAATCAGCACATTTGTCTATGGACCATCGACTATCGACCATGGACCAAAACAAAAGCATCTCCATCATCCAAAAACCTAAACTTCTCCCGCACTTCGGTGAGGTGCGTATGGCTGAGGGTGAAGGTTTCGGCAAAAGGCTCGTGCGCTTTAGTAAAGAGCACTTCACCCAGCGGGTCGATGAGCGCGCTGTCGCCGCTGTGGGCTGTTTGGTTGCCATCGGTGCCAATGCGGTTTACTCCAGCCACATAGCTTTGGTTTTCGATGGCGCGGGCAATGAGCAATTGTTTCCAGGCATAACTGCGGCGCTCGGGCCAGTTGGCTGCATATAACAGCAAGTCATAGTCTTTTCGGTTGCGGCTCCACACCGGGAAACGTAAATCATAGCAAACCAACGGGCATACGCCCCAGCCTTTAAGGTCCACTATTAAGCGCTCTTTGCCAGCGCTGTAGTGCTTTTCCTCGCCAGCCAGAGAGAATAGGTGTCGCTTATCGTATGTGGCATATGTGCCATCGGGGCGCATCCACACTAGGCGATTGTAGTAGTGTCCATGCTCGTGTATAATAATGCTCCCTGTAATAACGGCATTTAACGCAGCAGCCTTTTGCAGCATCCAAAGCACGGTGGGGCCGTCCATGGTTTCGGCCAATACGTCGGGCTGCATGCTGAAGCCCGTGGAGAACATTTCGGGCAACACAATCAAATCGGTGCTGCCGGGCTTAACTTCCGATAATAACGCATCAAAGTGCTTCCGGTTTTCGGTAGCATTTTCCCAGTGCAGGGCCGTTTGTACCAATGTTATCCTTAAATCTTGCATAGCTTCTCTGCTGCAGCCTCCAATACTTCATCCGATTTAGCAAAACAAAACCGCAGCACTTTGCTTTGCACCGCTGGGTTGTAAAATACGGAAACCGGTATAGATGCTACGCCAATTTCTTTCGTCCAGCGCTCAGCAAGGGCAGTATCGGGCTCGTCCGTAATATTTTCATACCCCAAAAGCTGGAAATAGGTTCCTTGGCTGGGGCTTATGGTAAACCTAGAGCCTTGTAAATGCTTGATAAACAAGTCGCGCTTGCGCTGGTAAAACTGTGGCAGCTCTTGCCACAAGCGTGGCTGGGTTTCCATTATTTCGCCAAAGGCCAACTGGGCAGGGTGGTTTACACTAAAAACCAAATACTGGTGCACCTTCCTAAACTCGCGCATCAAGGCTTCGGGGGCAATACAATAGCCCATTTTCCAGCCCGTAACGTGGTAGGTTTTGCCAAAAGAGTACACGACAAAACTCCGTGCAGCTAGCTCGGGGTAGCGCAATACGCTTTCGTGGCGCGCGCCATCAAACACAATGTGCTCGTATACCTCGTCGCTCAGTATCAATATATTGGTGTCGCGTACCAGCTCTTGCAGGGTTTTCATATCTGCAGCCGTCATTACCGTTCCCGATGGGTTGTGCGGGGTGTTGATGATAATCATGCGGGTGCGAGGCGTAATGGCATCTTTTACTTGCTGCCAAGGAATTTGATAACTCGGGTGTTGTAGCTCTATGGCTACGGGCTTAGCGCCTTGCAGCAATATTGCTGGGGCGTAGCTATCGTAGGCAGGGGTAAAGTATATCACCTCATCTCCGGCATGTATGGCGCAGGCTATAGCTGTAAATATTGCTTGGGTGCCCCCGGCGGTAACGGTTACATCGGTTTCGGGGTTGATGGTGGCTGCGTAGATAAGCGCAACTTTATTGGCTATGGCCTGCCTGAGCGATATGGCACCCGCCATGTGTGCGTATTGATTGAAGCCTTCTTCAATGTAACGCTCCAAGGCGGCTTGCAGGGCAGGAGGGCAAGGAAAATCAGGAAACCCCTGCGACAGGTTAATGGCCCCGTGCTCCTTGGCCAAGGTGCTCATTACGGTAAATATGGTGGTGCCTGTGGCGGGTAGTTTAGAGGTTATCATATCGGATACGTTGTTGCAAAATAGCAGTTTCTAACTTGCGCTTCAACTATCCTGAGGTTCAATTTGTTAATAGCCTATTGTTGATTTCTTTCTATTTCTGGAGTTTCATCCTTTAGATAAGATTGAGTTTTAACAACGCTTTGGTTAAATAGTGCTTTTTTATCTTAAAAATAGGAATTCCCAATTGGCTAGAATGCGCTTCTGCTCTTATCAGCAGTGCTATTCACTATCTTAGCTTCAAGTGAGAATTAGTAAAAAGATTGCTTTAGTCAGCCTTTTGTGCGTATATTTATCTGGAATGAATCTAGTTAGTGGCTCATAGTTAAGTCATTTACGGTGATATAAATTAAATTAGCATTATGAAAGTTACTTTCGTTGCAATGGGTACCGAGCAGCTGCCAATCAGCTTGCTCTCGGCTATACTAAAGCGAGATGGGCACGAAGTAGGGCTTGCATTCAGTGCGTCGTTATTCAATGATCGTTTCAATTTAGAGATAGAGTCGCTTGGTAAGTTTTTTGATGACCGCAATGAGGTTATCAAGGCCATAGTGAAGCAAAAACCCGATGTATTGGCGTTTTCGCCACTTACCTCCACTTACCAATGGATGTTGGGCATAGCCCGCGAAGCAAAGGTATTGTTTCCGGATATAACTACTGTTTGGGGTGGTGTTCACGTTTCGGCGGTGCCTGAAAGGGTATTGGCCAAGCCCGAAGTAGACTATGTGGTAGTAGGCGAAGGTGAAATTGCGTTGCCCGAAATATTGAAACGCATTGAAACCGGCTATACCGAAGAACCTATTGTAAATACCCGTTTCCGAGCCAAAGATGGTCGCATTATCCGCGGGGTGCAGTCGGGTTTTATACAAGACTTGGAGTCGTTACCAGCTTTCGATAAATCGCTATGGGAAGAGCATGTTCGCATAGGCGACTTGTGGCTTACCATGGCATCGCGTGGTTGCCCTTATCGGTGCACCTTTTGTTTCAACAACTTTTTTGCCGAATTGCCCGAAAACAAAAAGGAGAAAGGTAAGTATGTGCGCCAACGCAGTGTGGAGCACATGATGAACGAGTTGCTGGAGGCCAAGCGCAAGTACAAGATTAAAATGGTCGACTTTCAGGATGATGTGTTTACGGTGAATAAGCCTTGGTTGAAGGAGTTCCTCACCCGCTACAAAAACGAAATCAACCTCCCGTTCCAGTGCCTTACTCACCCGCGCTATATCGACGATGAAGTAGCTAAATGGCTTTATGATGCCGGCTGCCGCTGGATACAGATGGGCGTGCAGACCATGGATGAAGACTTGAAACGTGGCTCGCTTAAACGCTACGAAAGCTCTGACCACATACAGAAGGCACTCACCGCTATGAACAAGGCTGGGCTGCTACCAAAAGTAGACCATATGTTTGGATTGCCCAATGAACCAATCTCGGCTCAGGATACGGCTAAAAAACTATATGCTAGCGATGCCTGTCCTAAACGTATCCAAACCTTTTGGACCTGCTATTTGCCAGGCACCGAGATGATGAAGGATGCCATAGCCGCAGGCGAAATATCGCCAGAGCAGGAGGAGCGCCTTAATGAGGGATTGGATTTTTATTTCTTCCGCAATGAAGAGAATATTAAGGACCCCGAAATGGTTGCTAAGTACAGGGCTTATGAACTGATGTTCAGGCTATTCCCGATTATGCCGAAGAGCTGGAGGGAGAAAATGGAACCGCGTCATGTAAGATGGCTGCCAAAAACGCCGAGTCGTATTGTTGCCTCGGTGTTTGATGTAATGACAGGCTTTACGCACAATAACCCAGAGTTTGCAGCTTATGCCATGCACTACATTTACCACTTGTATGCTTTCTTTGCTCGCAAAGTAGGTTTTAAGCCCCGCGCTACTAAAATTCGCAAGGGATATGTGCCTACTCCGCCAACGCAAAAAGTAGCCGAATACAACCAGCATGAAAGGTTGGCCGAAGCTTCTTAACTTCGCTGCAATACTGCCACAATAAATGACCAGCGCAACCAACAGTGCCCTTGCCCAAACTAACCATGATTTAAGGATAGTGTTGGTGAACCCGCCAGTGTTGGCGGTGTTTGAGCCGTGGTACGATACTCCCGATTTTGGCCGCGTAGCCCTCGCTTGTTTAGCAGCATATCTGCGCCAGCACGGATATAGCAACATTAAAATAGTAGATGCCAAATTTGAGCGCATAGGCTTTGATAAGTGCCTATCTGAAATTTTAGCTTTTGAGCCCGATATAGTGGGTTACACGGCGTTTACTAACGAGATAAAACCAGCGGCTTATGTAGCTGCCAAGCTAAAAGAAGTAAAACCAAACATCCTAAATATTATTGGTGGGGTGCACCTTACCTCAATACCTGCTAAAACCATGCAGGAGTTTGCCATGTTCGATATTGGGGTAATTGGGGAAGGTGAGGATACACTTTTGGAAATAGTACGAGCATATGAGGCAAAGCTGCCTTTGATTGATATTGCGGGCACTATTTACCGCACCGCCGATGGTGGTTTGCAACAAGGCCCGGTGCGCGAGCGCATTATGGACCAAGATAGCCTGCCCATGCCCGCTTGGGATTTGATGAAGCCTGCCGGAACCTACTATGTACAAACGCTGCGAGGTTGCCCTTTTAACTGCCTGTTCTGCATGAACCCCAACGGGCGCATAGCTCGCAAGCGCTCTGTAGGTTTGATTATTGAAGAGCTGGAGTACATTATCAATACCTTCCATCCAGAGCGCATTTCGTTTGGCGATGAGTTGTTTTCCGTTGACATGCCGCGCACCCATGCCCTGCTAGATGCCATGATAGAGAAAGGCATTGGACAAAAAGTAAAATGGGATGTACAAACCCATGTGCGCTATGTAGATGCTGCTATGTTCAAAAAGTTTAGGCTGGCAAATGTGGATAGGGTAGAGATGGGCATTGAAACGGGCGATGAGGCCTCATTGAAAAAAATGGGTAAAGGCACCAACCTTAAAATGATTGAGGATGCCTACAAAGCCGCTCGTGTCGAGAAGGTAAAAATAGGTACGTTCTTTATTCTTGGCCAACCAAACGAATCGTCTGAAAGCATAAAGAATACCATAAAGCTTGCCGTAAAAATTAACCCGGAGTTGCCAATGTTTGGCCTCATGACCCCTTACCCCGGCACTGCTATTGCCGACATGGCTGCCAAAGGTGAAGGCGGGTATAAAATGCTAAGTACCGATTGGGATGAGTATAACAAGCAAATTGGAGGGGCCTTAGCCTTTAAAAATATTAGCCGTAGGCAATTGGAGTTTTATCAAAGCTATGCTTACTTAATGGTTTATTTGAGGAACTTTAGATTCGGAGCCTTGTTGTTGTTTTTGCTTACCTACCGGGTGGGCATCTATAAGTTTATAAAGAAAGTAATAGGCGGTAAGCAAAAGATGATGCACGGGGTAAGCAAGCCCAAGGACTATGATACCCTTACTTCATCAACATTAGTTACCGAGGCGGATATGATAGAATCTTACAAGGCTTGGAGCAAGTACCAGAAAGAGAGTATGGTGTCGTTGCGCAGCAAAACAAGTGTTGAAATAGAAGAGGCTTAATTTTTCAGGCGATACTTATTTACGCTATACACCAGTTTCAAAAACTCCTTAGCCGCCGCCGCAAGAGTTTTTAAGGAGCCCCCTTTCGGCTGGCCCGATTCTCGGCGCAAATATTCTGAAGGGTATTCTTTAAAATCCCTTTTTTGGTGTTTCAGTTTAGCACAAATCTCGCTTTCTAGCAACGAACTTTTAAGGCTTAAAGGTAAGCTTTGTACTTGTTCGCGTTTATACGCTTTTACCCAATTCACATCTTTCATTGCCAAACCAAGCAACAGTTTGTTTAGGAAAGAGTTGAGCCATGTAAGCAATTGGCGGTACAGCTCATATCCGGTTTTCTCGGGCCGGTAAAAGGCTATTACCTCGTTGCTGCCGAAAGTAGCAAAAGGATAAAGCTCTTTTATCTCAAATTGCCCATCGGCAGGTATGGCGCAAACGTTTTCGTATCGGGCATTTTGGTAGCCTGAAATTAGCGCAGGGCCTATACCCTTGTTTTTGGGGTGGCGCACAATGCGTATCAATGAATTTTGTTTTGCCAGCGCATCCATAATTGGGCCACTGCCGTCTTGGCTGCCATCGTCAACCACTAGCACTTCATAAGGTTGTTGTTGGGCCAAGTGCTGGCCGGCGGCAAGGGCATTAGTTATTACGCGAGCTATAGTGCCCGCTTCGTTGTAGCAAAATATCACCAAAGACCAGCTCTGCCCCGCCACGCTCATAGTGCCACCATTTGACCGTCCTGTTTCAACGATTGTTCGGCAGCTATAAGTGTCCGAGTTACATCAATGCTTAGTTGGGGGCTACAAAGTGGTGTGCCATTGTTGACTACTACGTTATAGAAATCATCAACCAAACCAGCAAGCGCTTCTTGCAACGAAAATTTAGGGATGCTCACATCTCCTAGGCGGTAATCGACCAGGGCATTTCGACGATATTCATCGGTTATCATTGAATAGCCGTAGTCGTATATTTTGAGCTTATCGGTAGGCTCAATATCATCATAGATGATCATCTTTTTGTCGCCACCAATAATCATTTTCCTTATTTTAACTGGCGATGCCCATGAGCAATTGAGGTGCACAACAAGCCCTGAACGGTAGCGCAGTGTAACGTAGGCTATGTTCTCAACGCCGTTGCCCATGTGTGCGGCTCCAATGGCCTGCACTTGGTAGGGGCGTTCGTCAATTAAGTGGTAGATGATTGAAAGGTCGTGCGTAGCCAAATCCCAAAGCACGTTAGTGTCGTATTGAAACACACCCAGATTGATGCGGGTAGAATCAATATAATGTATCTGCCCAAAATCTTGGTTCTGGAGGGTCTTCTTAATTTTCTGTACCGAGCCGGTATAAAGGAATGTGTAATCTACCATCAGTTTTACCCCATGCTTTTCGGCTAGGGCAAAAAGGTCGGCAACTTCTTCGTTTTTGGTGGCCAAAGGTTTCTCCACCAAAACGTGCTTGCCGTTTTCGATGGCTTTTTTGGCAAATGCGTAGTGCGTGCTTGCTGGCGTGGCTATCACGATTGCATCAATCTCGGGGTGGGTAAGTAGGTCATTAGCCTCGCGAGTAAGCAGTATACCCCTGAAACTCTTGTTCGCGATTTTCAAACGGTCTTCGCGCAAGTCGGCAAGTCCAAATACGGTAATACCCTCCTTCTGCATGAAGTTGCGCACCAAGTTCGGCCCCCAATACCCATATCCCAATACGCCTACGTTCATACTTGTTTATTCCCTGTTGTGCGTATAAATATAGACTGGTTATAAATCATTGTCAAATGCGCTGCTTAATATAGGTTGCTGGTTTACTTGTTGGCTAACGATTGTATTTACAATTTCCGCTACCTGTTTTATCTCTTCTTCTGTAAGCTCAGCATACATGGGCAGCGATATGATTTTGGAATGGAACGCATGTGCCACAGGGAAATGGGAAGCAACATGCCCCCAACTAGCATAAGCAGGTAAAAACGGTAACGAAACCGGATAGTGTATGCCCGCAAATATGTTATGGGCCTTTAGCTCTTCAAGTAATTTATCCCTATCGGGCACCTGCACTACGTATAAGTGAAACACATGCTTGCTATTGGGCCTTGCCGATGGCAGTCCGATAAAGTTTAAATATTGGTCGTAGGTAGCGGCGTTGTTTATGCGCGCGTCAGTCCATTGGTCAAGGTACTTTAGCTTTACTGATAGTATGGCGGCTTGTATGCCATCCAGTTTGCTGTTGCGGCCAATAAGTTGATGATTGTGTTTGCCTGCTTGGCCGTGGTTGGCAATCATACGGCATTGGGCGGCTATGTTATCATCGTTGGTAACTATACCACCTGCATCGCCATAGGCGCCCAGGTTTTTGCCTGGGTAAAAACTAAAACTAGCCGAATGGCCCCAAGTGCCCGCTTTTTTACTGTTCAATTCGGCACCATGGGCTTGGGCACAATCTTCAATTACTACAATATTGTGCTTGGTGGCTGTTTCCATTATAGCAGGCATATTGGCCATGTTGCCATAAAAATGCACAGGTATTACGGCTTTGGTTTGCGGCGTTATATGTTGCTCAATAAGGTTCTCGTCAATGGTATAGTAGGTTGGGTCAATATCCACGAACACTGCTCTGGCACCTACTGCATTTACTGCCGATGCGGTCGAAATCCAAGTCATGGCAGGTACCAAAACTTCATCGCCAGGGCCAATTCCGTGTGCGCGAAGCAATATTTCAATCGAGTCGGTTCCGTTGGCACATCCAATACAATGTTTGGTGCCTATATAGGCTGCAAAATCGGTTTCAAACTGCCCCACAAAACGATTGCCCGGGTCGCCAATAAATGCGGTCTCGTCAATCACCTGCATTATGGCAGCATTTATTTCTTCTCTTATTTGTAGATATTGCTTCTTGAGGTCTACCAAAGGTATGCGGTTCGACATGGTTGGTATGTTTTCTTTAAAAAAGCAATGCCTAGGGGAAAGCATCGGTAATAGCTCAAAGGTAAATGTTCTCAGGCAATTTATTAACACAAAAGGATATGCACAACACCAACTTGCTGCTATTTTACGCTATTTTGCAGTACACTTCGCTTCTATTCCATTGGATATTAGACCAAATATATTACCCGTAAATGCTGGCAATAATGCCTCAACAAACCCGGCAAAACTGCCGTGGCTTTTGATTGGTTTTTTGCTGTTCGTATTGGTTTATAAGGTAGCCATGGCCATTGTTATATCCAACCAGGGCTTCGATCTTACCGATGAGGGTTGCTATATGCTTTGGTATACATACCCCGATAAAGACCCCAACCCATTTTATTATTTCCATAAAATTGTTTTGGCCTTTTTGCCCTTTATCGATTGGAACATCATTAGCCTAAGGATATTGAAAATAATATCCGACTTGGCAGTCGTATGGTTGGTGTCAGCAGTATTGTACCGCAATTTACCTAGCAACCGAAAAGGATTGGTTACTGCTTTATTTTTGTTGGGAGTATCGGGGCTTGGGTTTTATTCCATCATCTACTCCCGCATTTTTTATGAGGGCGACATGAGCTACCTGTTTGCCGTTATGGCACTGGGCATACCGCTGCTATATCTCTCGCCCGAAAAGCGGAAACAGTTATTGGTAGCTTTATTGGTGTCGGGCATTTTTATTGGCTTGCAGTTCTTTAATAAGTTTTCGGCCAGTGTGGTTTCGTTAGCAGTAGTTGGGGTTTTATCCATTTACCTTACCCGCAAGTTATGGGGTGTGCTGGTTTTGCTGGGTGGTATTGCTGCGGGTGTGGCACTGTTTTTCGTTGCTACTGGCTACTCCCCTGCAGTTTGGTACCAAGAGTATCAAGATGGGTATAGATATGTTATTGAGCCGCTTGGTTACAATCCGTTGCATTTGCTCATTTTTTATGCAATTGATGGATTGGTGTTGCTCCTTTTGGCATTATTGCCCTTGGGTGCTTTTGCACTATTGCGTATTGTTGGTCAGAAAATAAATGTTTGGGGCGTGGCACACTTGATATTTACTGCTCTGGTTTGTGTTTTTTATGGGCTTTATTACCTTTTACTACCCCAACCTTATTCCGATGCACACTACCAGTACCAAAGTATGCTCCTCAATTATTGGCATGTGCCTGCTGTATCATTTGGCCTATATCTCTTTTTTATGGTCGATGGTATTAAGGGTTATACTAAGCAGGAGTGGCTTGTAATGCTGTTGTTGCTGTTAATGCCATTGGTTTCGATGGTGGGCACGGGTACTTCGCTGGCAGTGTCGGCATCGGCATATTTAGTGCCATGGTTTGGCATACTTGGGTTGTTGTTGGTTAAACATTTTACTCGCAGCCTAGGCCCAGCAATTGTGCTGCTCGGGGTAATGATAATCGGCGCCTTTACTTATTTCCATTTTACCCAACCGTTTAGGCTGAATGCTACAATCAATCAACAGCAAGTTCCTTTAACAGTCTCGAACGAGGAAATTTTGGTGGACAGCACTTTGGCTGCCTTTGTGATTAGCACCAAAGCAGTTTTGCAACAAAAGGGCATACCCAATGGCTACCCAATAGTGGCTCTGCACAATTTACCAGGGCTGGTGTATTTGGTTGGTGGTTATTCGCCCGCTACCCCGTGGTACTTTGACGCTGGATGGCTTAACGACCCGGAGTATAACCAAAAGCTGCATAACACCAATTGCCTCAATATTGGCCGAATCAAACTGTTCGAGAGCCGCCCGCCGGTGTTCATGATTAATGCTTATATGCTGAAAGAGGTAACTCCTTGCTTGCTTCAGCATGGCTTTAATGTAATGGGCGCATATGAGCCTGCCGAACCAGTCCTAAACCCTTTTATCCGTATTGAGAATCAAGTATTTGGTAAAAACCTCTCCGATTCGTTGTTGATTTTTATTCCCAAGCGACCATACACTCAAACCAGCATTAATTAGTTTGGTTGGGTATCCAAATGTACAGCGAGTCGTTGTTGTAGTCTTCGTGCTCGTACACGGCATCGTATGGGTCAAAAATAGTTTGTTCACTGTACCCTTTTGTATCAGACCAGATGCCCTGTTTTATGCAAGTAAAGTGCCTGGGGAAAGCAAAGGTGGAGGTGCGGTAAAGTACAATGGGCTGCTGCTGTATGGTTTCGCCAGCAGCCATTAGAAAATGGCAATTGTAGCGCACAAAATCGTTTCCATACAGATAAAATGGTGCCCCAGGCGAATAACCGTGAGCAAGGTAAACCAAACCAGGCATGTAATTAAAGGCAACTATAGGGGTATTGGGCTTCACCTTTTTTGCACTGAGTATAGCCTGAAATGATTGGAAATATTGAACTACATCGGGGCTGAGCATTAATTTGTCTTTGCCCGCCAAGGGTATTGTTTGGTCCCAAATGCTTTGGTTGTTGGGTACGCCAAAAGGGTGCAGCACCTTCGAATAATGGAATTGTATGCTGGTAGCCAAAACCATTGCGCCTAGCAAAACATAATACTTTACTGCCGACAATCCAACAGATGCCAGCCAGTGCAAGCAAATAGCTGCAAGGCCAAACCAAGGTATCCAAAAAGCAAACAGGGTTTCGGTAATAAAGCCGTTGGTGCCGCCAATCATAGCAATGGGCAGTGATATGAGGAATAGCATGAGTATAAAAACCTCTTTGCGGACTTGAGGGGCTATTTGTTTGTATACATTATACAACAATACTATTAGCACATTTATTACCACCCATAAGTAAAAGTAAACGGGTTGTTCTTCGCGAATCAGCAGTTGTTTTAAACCGATAATAGCACCATAACATACTGCGGTGCTAATAGCGCTTGAAAATAGAAATGCCAATAGTGTTCGATTGGGAGCTACTGATTTGAACATGTTATAGCACAGCCAATAAACCGCTATACCCAAGCCAATAAATACCAAATTGGGCGTGCCATCATATATCACATACATCAGCACCAAATCAATTGGGCGATAGTTGAGCAAGTCGGCAGTTGCTTTTACATGGCTAATTACATCTGTCCACCCTAAGCCGTTATATAGTATGGTGTAGGCTATTATTGTTAGTACGGCTCCCACAACCCAGGCCGCTGCTGCTTTTGCAAGCTTTGGCAGCTTTTTACCGGGTTCATAAAAAATAGCCATCCCAAAATAAAGTATGCTTAAGCTAATGGTGACCGGAGCTTTGAATAGGGTGCAGAACGTGAGCAAAAAGGCGCTTAGTGCCCATAGTAGGCCTCGTTTTTTAACACTTTCGAAGGAAAACGAGGCGAGCAACACGCCAGCTGAGGTAAGCCCCAAGAAGTTGATTATATCATTGTAAGACACGCAGCGCGCCAATATGCTTTGAAAAGAACCGATGAGTACCAATGCCCAAATAGCCCAAAAACTGACGCCAGATAAACGACTTACAAGCCATAGGTAAACGCCCCAGCTAAAAAATAACCCACTTGCTAGCTCCAAACAAATGCTAATGATACGCGAAATGGGAATAGTAAACTCGCCAATGGGCAAAACCTTGTTAAGGAAATAGCCATGAAATAGCACTTTATAGTGTTCAGGGTCGCTTAGGCTTAGCATGTAAAGTCCATCATCGCCAAGGTCGAAGCCTTTGTTAGTTGACCATAGCATAACACCTAGCTTGGCGGCAGCTATAACGAAAAGTAGGGCGTAAGTTATGGTACGCCAAAGTTGGGAAGGTGCAGTTATGGTGTTGCTTTGGCCCAAGTTTAGATAAAATCTTTGCGATTCGAATTTTGAGGCAAAATGATAAACTTGAATAGCTTTAATGCGCTAGTAATAGTTTCTGCAGGCTTCGATAGCACTCTAGCTATACTCTGAGTAATATATTTGGGCCTGAAGTAAAATTTGAAGTAAAACTCTTTCTCCCATTTGTGGAAACGCTCTCGTAGTTCGGGGTCTTTGTATTCGTTTTTGTAAGGCATCAACGAAAAGTTGATTTTATCTTTCATCAACGGAAACAATGGGGTGCCAGGGTATGGTACTAGCTCGAATACTATAGCAAATGTTAAGTCTGATTTTTTGGCAAATTTTAATGTTAGGTCAAAATCTTCTCGAGTTTCTTCGGGCATTCCTACTATAAAAAAGCCCATGGTTTCCACGCCTATTTTTTTACAGAGCTTAATATTGGCCAAGGCCTCCTCAACGTTTACCTTCTTTTTATAAAAATCCAAGATGCGCTGGCTGCCTGATTCCACCCCTATATATACGCGCTTGCAGCCGGCCTTTTTCATCCAGATTAGCATCTCCTCGTTCAAGGTGTCGGCGCGGCTAAGGCACGACCACTGCACCTCTACCTTTTCTTCAATCATCAGTTTGCAGATGGCAATAACCCGAGATGGGATTACGGTAAAAGTATCGTCAATAAATCGCAACGACTTGATGCCGAACAAGCGTTTTAGCTCTTTTATCTCATCAAGAATCTGCTCGGGGGTGCGGGTAGTTAGCTTGGTTCCGAATGATTTTACGCAATAATTGCATTGGTATGGGCAGCCTCGTGCGGTCTGAATCATACCAAACGGCTTTGGCAAGAAGGGCTCGAAATAAGCGTCTTTCTCCAACATATCGTATGCGGGCATGGGTAGCACCGAAGGGTCGGGCAGGCGCAAGTTACCTTGCTGAAGCACTATTTTACCATCTTTAGTGCGGTAAGCTATGCCTTTTACACCCTCTAGGCTTTCGCCTGCTTTTATCTTTTTATACGCTTCGGCAAATATCAGGTCGGGCTCACCTTGAATGATAATATCAACAGGTACACGCTCCATTACCTCTTGGGTAAACTGGGTTGCGTAGTGGCCAAACAACACAATCTTTGAATTGGGGTTGTGCTCCTTAACACCCCGTACCATGTTCATGTCGTGTTCAAATATCTCAAAGCCTGTAATGGCAATAATAATATCGGGCTGGTATTGGGCAATGTATTCGTTGGTTTCCGTTAAATCGGCTCCTTTCGCAATGGCATCGTATAACTCAACTTCGTCCTGCTCCCATTCCTTTAATATAGCACCTAACGAAATAAGCTCTAGAGGCGGAAAAAGGAAGTTCGGGGCATTGTACGAGCACATGTAGCGCCTAATAATGCGCGTGGGGTATGGTAAGTTTAGTAACAGGGTACGCAAGCCTTTGCCCTCCACGGTTTTGGCCGTAGTTGGGTTAGTTTGGGTCAGTATATCTGCTATGTCGGGCTGAAACATAACTTGCAATTTACAGTAAAAGGAGCTAAAAGTAAATGATTATATTGCTGGTTGTGTAGTTTATGCAAAAAGCCAACAGTATTTACCTTTTGCTTTTGAAAATATTTTACCTTTGAGTATAGATTAATACAATTCTAAATACAAGGTGGCTAAGTTGGGGGCTAAAAAATTAAACATTGCATTGGTTGGTTGTGGTTATTGGGGAAAACACTTCCTTCGCCTCTGTATGCAACATCCACAAATCAGATTATCGGGTATTCTCGATTCTTCGGAGAGCCGGATAAACGAGTTGCAGCAGTTGTATCCCGATGTACATTTTTATAATAGCCTTGAAAGTATTGCCAACGACACTGAAGTGTCGGCCGTAATAGTAGCTACAGGTTTAAGTTCGCATTTTGCAATTTGCCAGCGTTTGCTGCAGGAAGGTAAACACGTGCTTTGCGAAAAACCACTGACCCTTACTGCTAAGGAAAGCGAAACGCTTGGCCAAATTGCCGATTCCAATGGGCTAACTTTACTGGTTGGGCACACCTTTGAGTACAATAGCGCTGTGCTGCATTCCAAACACGAGATTGATAGGGGCGCATTGGGCGAATTGAAATATCTATCGTTTAGGCGTTGTGGCAATGGCCCCATTCGCTATGATGCCGATGTGGTATATGACCTTGCTACCCACGATGTATCTATAGCCAATTTGTTGTTGAACAGCGTGCCCGATGCGGTAAATGCCACGGGGTATAAATTGCTTGGCTGTAACCAATATGACTTGGCTAATATCGATTTAATATACCCGACTGGTTTATCAGTGAACATTTGCGTATCGTGGATGGAACTGGTAAAGCAGCGTGAAATGAAGGTTATTGGCTCAAAAGGTATGTTGTTGTTCAACGATGTGGTGCCTTCTGAAAAGGTTAGGCTGTATCATACCATAGCCCCAACTACCCAAACCCGCGGCGATTTCGGCGATTTTCAATTGTCGGTATCCAACAACGACGTGAGCATACCCAACATTAATTACAAAGAGCCATTAAGGGAGGAGCTAGAGCATTTTATGGCTTGTATCAATGGCCAGCAGCAACCGCGCACTGGTTGGCAAAATGCGGCCAATGTAGTGCGCGTGCTAGAGGCTATTGAGGAAAGTATTGCCCATCAAGGCCAGTCAATAAGGGTGACAAAATGAGCGGGTCATTCTCCTTGTCAATAGTTATACCGGCCTACAACGAGGAGGAAATCATTGTATCATCGGTGCAGCAAACCCTGAATGCCGTGCAGGCTGCAGTGGCCGATTTTGAGATAATAATTGTTGACGATTGCAGCCGCGATAGCACCAAGGCGCTAATTGAAGCTAACATAAATAAATGGCCCAGCACCCGTTTGGTGTGCAATGCCCAGAATGGCGGCTTTGGCGCAGCAGTGTGGACAGGCTTACAGGCGGCAACTAAGGAGTATGTGCTATGTGTGCCTGTTGATAGCCCAATGGATACCGAAACCTTGGCCCCTTTTATCACCGCTGCCCCTACTACCGATGTTATATCGAGCTTTAGGGTAAAGCGTGTTGGTTATACCAATCGGATGCGTTTCAACTCATGGGCATACCACAAGCTTATTGGATGGGTGTTTGGCCTCAAGCTTAAAGACTATAACTGGATTCACCTATACCGAAGGGCTATTTTTGATAAAGTACATTATCAATCGCGGGGCATATTTATGATGGCCGAGGTGTTGGTTGAGGCTAATAAGCATGGCTACCGCATTGCCGAAATACCAGTTGACCAAAAACAGCGCATGACGGGTTTAGCCACTTCAGCAAAACTATCCACTATACTTTTTGTGCTGGAGGAAATGTACGTTTACTTGAAACGCAAAAAGGCCTAGCTCTTTATTGCTCTAGCACCATAAACTTACCTTGCCAATGTATTTCGTTGCCATTGATTTGCACCAAATAGGTGCCTGCTGATAGGTAGTTGGTATTGAAGGTTAATACGTTATCGTTTAATCCTTTCCATTCGTTTACCATTTGCCCCAAGGTATTAGTTATAGTAATATTGGCTTGCGAGAAATCAATACCATACGGCAACGTAATGTTTAGCAGGCCATTAGCTGGATTAGGGTATATTTTAATTCCGGCAGCCAATGTCTCATTTACACCCACTGTAGTATCGCATGGGTTGGTCAAATCGGTTACATGTATCGTTTTCGAGCCTATCCAACCATAGCCATTGTGGCCAAATACTTGGTAGCTTCCGGTATCGGTTATAGTTACGGTGCTGCTGCTATCGGTATTGTGCAGCCAATAGTATTGTGCAAAGCCACTATCAACGGTTAAGGTAGTGTTGCCGCCGCTATAGCTACAAGTTATTTCAGGGCGGGTTACCTCCCAAGGCAAATCAAAACAGAAAGCACGGTAGCTGAAATATCCAGGTGGCAAGTTAATGCTAAGTACCTCTTCGAAATTATCGGTTACTTCAATAATCGGGCTAAAAAAGGCATTTATATCGGCGCCCCAATTAATCAACCTATTACCGTTGGGCAGCACTTGTTGGCTGCCAATGGAAATGCTTTCAATGTTGTTTTTATGCTCCCAAACCAAGGTTGCGGTGCCATTTGTTTCGTCTAGGGCATACTCTAGTGCACGGGCCACTGGCGGGTTGTGGTAGGTGCCATTATCTAGGATAGTGATATTGCCGTTGGGCATAAGTTGCGCATGGTGTTGTAGTTTAAACCCGAACAAAGTGTCATCCACAAAGGTAAAATCGCTGTGCTTGCCGCCCAAGCGCCAAATAATGCTGCTGTCTTGGCGGTTAATTTTTACCACTTCGTTAAAGTTGCGCAGCGATATAATCAGGTTTCCATCATTATCCAAAACGATGGAGTTGGCGTGCATAAAGTCAACAAAATCGATAGTGGTTAAATTGGTATAGTCCATATCCGATATGTCGAAGTAGTCAAAACCACTCCATTGAAAAATGATGTTGTTATTACTGTCATAAATGAATATCACGCCGCCTTCAACGGTTGTTTGAGTGCTCATCTGGAAACCGTCAACCGTAAACAAGGTATCAAGGTTCATGGTTTGGTATTCGTAGCCCATTACAAGTTTTGAGCCATCGGGCAGCAGTAGTAGTTCGTGCGCATCGGAGAAGTATGGCAATTGTACTTCAACAGAATCAACAATCCGTAGGGTGCTATCTATAACATAATGCTTGGTGTTTGGTGATGCTTGGTTATGAAAGCTCAGTTGGCCGTTGGGCTGCAACTTAAAATCAAACACGAAATTAAAAAATTGGTTGGAGTTGCCTGGTAAGCCTTTAAAAAACAGCGATTCACCGTTTTTGTCAAAAATCATCAGGGCCGAACGAAATAGGGGGTCAACCAAATTAAACCCATCGTGCGGGGCAATCATGTAATACTCGCAACTCGCGATGTGGTTCGGACTTACAGTTAATATCTGCTTGGCGTCAATCGGGTATATGGTATCCGTTTGCGCAGTAAGGTTAGCGCAAAATGCTAAAAAAAGTATACCCAGTATTTGCGTCTTCATGGTATAAAATTAAGCAATCCTTTTATTTGGGTTCGCTAAAGGTA
>CAIOSU010000154.1 GCA_903861055.1 uncultured bacterium | reverse complement strand
TTGCTATACCAGTAGGCTCTGTATCTGGCGCCGATTGGATTACAGGCGATGGATTGCTGGATATTTTAGGCGGTGTTGGTCGTTTGGTTTCTAGTGGCTTTGCCTTGCGCTCAGGTTTGCCAAGTTTCTCTGAGTTTGGCATCGGCGATGGGTCATCTGGCGGGTCGTCGCTTCCAATACAGCTAATGAGCTTTGAGGCAACTTTGAACGATAGGGCAGAGGTGGAGCTTAATTGGGCAACCGCTATTGAAATAAACAACGACTACTTTACTGTTGAGCGCTCTGCCGATGGTACCACCTTCGAAGCCGTTTTGGAAGTTGCCGGTGCCGGAAACTCAACCTTTATGCGCACTTACAACGATTTGGATAAAGAACCACTATCGGGCCTATCGTATTACCGCCTTAAGCAAACCGATTATGACGGAACCAGCACATACTCGCAAATGCGCAGTGTAAGTTTGGTAAGAAACAGTGTAGCACCCAGCATGGTAGTATATCCAAACCCATCGGCAGGCAACATACAAGTCGAATCGAAAGGGGTGCAGGGCATGGTATCTATCATAATTACCGATATGCAGGGCAAAACTATCTACTTGCAGCATGAAATGATAAACGAAGGCGATACACCAATTTCGCTTGAGCTGAAAAACAAACTATATCCAGGTTTTTACCAGCTAACAATGATGGGCGCGAACGCAAACTTGGTCGAAAAAATCATTATTCAATAAGCAGTAGGGGCGAAACTAGTTTTCGCCCCTCTTTTTTAATCTAAGCGAGTACAAATCGGTACGTCTATCCAACAAGTTTCGCACGCTACCGCCGGTATGCAGTTCTTTCAGCAAGTCGATGTTCAAATCGGCAATTACCGTCATCTCGGTGTTTGGGGTAGCTTCTGCCACAATGGAGTTGTTCGGAAACTGAAAATCGGAGGGCGAATACACACCCGATTGGGCATATTGTATATCCATGTTGTTTACCTTCGGCAAGTTGCCTACGCAACCCGCAATGGCCACATAACATTCGTTTTCAACGGCCCTGGCTTGGGCACAAATCCTTACCCGGTTATAGCCCGTTTGGGTATCGGTAAGAAATGGTACAAACAATATTTCCATGCCTTGCTCGGCGCATAGGCGCGATAACTCCGGAAACTCAACATCATAACAAATCATAATGCCAATTTTGCCGCTATCGGTATCAAATACCTGAACCGAATCGCCACCGCTCATGCCCCAATATTGGGCCTCGGCAGGGGTTATGTGCACCTTATAATAGCTATCCCAGCTTCCGTCGCGGCGGCATAGGTAGCCAACGTTGTACAACTTGCCTTTTTCAATGATAGGCATGCTACCCGTAATAATATTGATGTTGTACGATACCGCAAACTCTAAAAATTTCTTTTTCAGTGGCTCGGTAAAAGTAGCCAACGACCTAATGGCCTCGGCCTCGGCCTGCTCGTTAAACTTGGCCATCAAAGGGGCATTGAAAAACTCCGGAAACAATATAAAATCGGCATGGTAGCCACTTACGGCATCCACAAAAAACTCTACCTGATCAAGTAAGCTACTTAAATTCGAAACCGGGCGCATCTGCCATTGCACCAATCCTATGCGCACCACCGATTTTTTCGAGCCAATAAGTTTTTCCTTTTCCTCGTAGTATATGTTGTTCCATTCTATCAAGGTGCCATAGGCTTTGCTATCGCGGTCGCCGGGCAAATAACCCCTCAATACTTTCCTTACGTGGAAACCGTTAGAAATCTGGAAGGAAAGGATTGGGTCGTAGAGCTCTTTCATCTCTACTTTCTCGATATACGCTTTTGGGGTTAGTTCATCAGCGTGCATATTGAAATGCGGAATACGGCCGCCGGCAATAATGGCCCTCAGGTTCAAGTTTTCGCACAATTCCTTTCTGGCATCATATAAGCGGCGGCCAAGCCTCAAGCCCCTGTACTCAGGGTGCACAAAAACGTCAATACCATAAAGTACATCGCCTTCATCGTCGTGCGTGGTAAACGAATAGTTGCCGGTTATTTGCTCATAGGTATGGTTGTCGCCATACTTATTATAATCCACTATAAGCGAAAGGGCGCAGGCTACCACCTTACCATTTACTTCAATACAAATCTGCCCTTCCGGAAAAAGGTCCAATAGCTTTTTTAAATGTTTGTTCGACCAGGTAGGCTCTTCCAAATTGGGGTAGGCTAAGGTCATGGCTTCTTTTATATCGTCATGGTCTTCCAAGTCAAGCGTGCGCAGGGTTATCAAGTACTCGTTGTCGGTTCTTGGTTGCGAAATCTTATTGGTTTCTTTGCCTTTGGCCGATTTATCTTTAGGTTGGTTCATGTTGTTTTTCTGTAAATGATTGTTCGAAACGATAAAACCCAATCAGCGTTCGCCAAGTGTAAAGCAAACTTCAGGTATTACATTGCTAACTTGGCCCGGCCGCGCATTGAATAGCCAATCATGCTGCTCACCGCATACAAGACCTACAACAAATATACACTTTTGTGAGGCACTAAATATGCAAAGTAAGGGTGTTGGCTGCGCGTAAAACTACATTGAGTTATTGTTCTTTACGCTGTATTTGCACAGCGGTAGCTGTTAGTTATGCATACTAAGCGGCACAACAATATTAAAAATTAGTTCAAGCAATGGGATTGTGAAAAAAAATGTACTTCATTTTAACTTAACAGTACCCCATTTACAAAAAACAAATGCGGCATAATCGGAAAAATCAGTTGCTTGCTAACTTGGAAACAAGCCTTTGTTGTAAAAAATTG
>CAIOSU010000153.1 GCA_903861055.1 uncultured bacterium | reverse complement strand
ACCCATATCCTCTTTAGTGCGCTAGCCTTTGATTATACAAACGAAAAGCAATTTAACCAAAAAATCACATTTTATATTTTAAACCAATTTTCCTTCGTCCTAGTATTCTTTGAATTACTGTTTACCCAAAAGAAACAAACACCAACACCCATCTACTCCCGCTCCCTATCCGACACCTCAAACCTTTGGCTAATGCTATACCCATTGCCATCAACCAAAGTAATAGTATGCTTGCCCGGTGCTGGGTTGAAAATAAGCTGATGTATTTGGCGGGTGGCAGTTACAAATTCTTCGTCCAAGTGCCAATAGATAACGGCATCGGCTTGGCGGTGCGCGGCATCAAACACTACCCTACCCGGCTTTCCATCCAGCTCAATGGGGATAAATATTTTGGTATAGGTTTTTGGGTAAACCAACTCCATGGGGGCGGCCCCGGCTGTTGTTTGGCAACCGCTGCGCCACGGTGGTAAAGTGTTGTATGTAGGGTCTTTGCGCTTATAATACCACTCTTCGGTAGGCGGCAGCACAAACCATGGCCGGTGCTGCATGTTGCCCACCTGTTCGCAGGCATCGGTTACTCGGTATTGCCCCGTCGCATCCAAATGGATGAGTTGGTGGTATGGGCAAGCATCGGAGTTTAACCCCTTAATCGGTATCCAAGCACTATCCACTGGTTCGCAATACAAACCCGCCCTGTGGCCGCTGCGGCGGCAAAGGGGCACCTGCACCAAATCGTCGTAAGGCATACCGAACCACTGTGCCGCTGGCAATTGGTCGAACATATCGAACAACACTGGAGCGGCGCTGCCAATCCCCGTAAGGTCGGGCCTGCCCTCGCCGCCAGCATTGCCGGCCCAAACACCCACCACATAGCGCGGGGTAACGCCAATGGCCCATGCATCGCGGCCGCCAAAGCTGGTGCCCGTTTTCCAGGCTATGCGCCCGGAGCCAAACAACCGCCACGACGATTCTTCCTCGGGCCTATTCACTTCTACCATAGCATCGAACATATGGTACAACACCCCCGCCGAAAGCAGAAAGTTGTCCATCGGTTCGCCAAGGCTATCGTTACTCCATTTCATTTCCAGATTGGGTGGCCTAAGGTCGTTGCTATAATATCGGCTATTGTGCGCGGTATAGTGGCTCAGGGTGCGCGATAGGCTGCCATACATGCCGCATAGGTCCCACAGCGTAGCCTCGCCACCACCCAATATCAATGATAAGCCGTAGTGCCGCGCCGACTCAGAGAGCGTGCCTAAGCCCAGCTTCTGTAACAATGCCAAAAACCGCTCCACCTTATACTCCATCAACATGCTTACAGCAGGCACATTCAGCGAGCGCGATAAAGCCCGTTGGGCAGGCACCATACCGTCATATTGACCATCGTAGTTTTTGGGCACATAGCCAAAGTAGTTAGAGGGTATATCGGGCACGAGGGTATTAGGCAATATTTCGCCATCGTGCAGCATACCAGCAAACAGCAATGGCTTGAGAATGCTGCCCGTGCTGCGCGGGGCCGTTATCACATCCACATACAGCCCATGCCCTTCTGAGCTGGGCTCGGGGTCGTTGCCCACATAGGCCAGCACATCGCCCGTCTCCACATCCATTACCATTAGGCCCAAGCTAAATATCTCATTGGCCCGCAAGCTTTCCAGATGCTTAGATGCGATGTAATTGGCCCGCTTTTGCAGTTGGCTGTTTATGGTAGTTTTTACTTGTGTACCGGGCCTATCGTTATAAAAACGGGTAAGCAAGTGCGGGGCAAGTTGCGGTATAGCTATCGGTTTATCGGGCAATGGCTCAAGCAGTGCCAGCTCAAACTCTTCGTTGGTAATAATGTTGCCCTCCAACATACGGGTAAGCAGCCTATCGCGCTTTTCAATCAATAGCTTGCGGTTGCGGCCCGGGTGAATGAGCGCTGGTGCATTGGGTAGCACCGCCAATGTAGCCACTTCGGCCCACGACAACTCTTCGGGCGAGCGGCCAAAATAGCGCCACGCTGCTGCTTCAATACCCACCACATTGCCACCGAAAGGGGCATGGCTAGCATATAGCGCCAGTATTTCATCTTTGGTGTACTTCAACTCCAAGCGAGAAGCAAGTATTACCTCAATCAACTTTTCGGCAATGGTGCGCCCCTGCCCTTTCCTCGACATACGGATGACTTGCATAGTAAGCGTGCTACCGCCACTCACTACCCGCCCCGTGCGGTAGTTTTGCATCATGGCGCGGCCCATAGCTAGTGGGTTTACGCCCGGGTGCCGATAAAAGTATTGGTCTTCGAAGCAAGTAATGGCCAAGGCAAACTTACTAGGCACTGAGTCAATCTGCGGAAAGCGCCACTGGCCGTCGGCGGCTATCTTGGCACCGATGAGTTTTCCATCCCTGTCTTCAATTACGGTGCTGGTGGGGTCGTTGAACAAAGGATGGGGCAATGCAAACCAAAACCAGACCAGCAAGGCACCTATCACCGCCAACTTACCCTTATGCTGTAAGGCAAAGCGGCGCAGCTTGTAGCGATAATAGGGAAATGGGATCATAATTGTGCTTGGAACGAAATTACGATGTACACCAGTATTT
>CAIOSU010000152.1 GCA_903861055.1 uncultured bacterium | reverse complement strand
TAATTTCAACTATACCTATGTGCCCGTAAACGATAGCGTTTGGATGCCAGTATCGCAGTACATCGATTTCACGTTTAGTATATTGGGCATTAATGGCGCTGGCTATTTCGTCGCAGTTTACAGAGATTATATACTGAACCCTCCAGTAAGCAAAAAGGACTTTAGTAACGAGGTGCTGTCGGTATCTAAAGAATCGAATGAAAAGGATAGCAGCTACTGGGACGCCAATCGCCCAGTGCCTCTTACCGAAACCGAGATGAATGATTATGTGCGGAAAGACAGTTTAGAAGTGTTAATGAACTCAAAGCCTTATCTTGATTCGTTGAGTCGCAAATCAAATAAGTTTAAGCCACTCGATTTATTGCTAGGGTATACTTGGAATAATTTTTATCGAAAATTTTCCATCAGAACAAACTCTATCACTAACGATTTAATCCATTTCAATACCATGGAGGGTTGGAACCTTCGTTTTAAACCCACTATTACTAAAGAGTTTTCTAAGCGCAGACTGCTTATTGTTGACCCAGCGTTGCGTTATGGGTTTACCAACCGACACTGGAATGGTTATTTAGCCAGCACATACTACTACAATCGAAGTAAATATGCTTCCGTAGGTTTTGAGGTGGGGCAGTATGTTTACCAATTTAACCGCGACGAGGCTATAAGCGATTTAATGAACACCTTTTATACCTTATTTATTAAGCGCAATTTTTTGAAAGCATACGAAGAGCGCTTCGTTCGCTTTTCACATCGTATTGAAGTGATCAATGGTTTGATGGTTTGGGCAGGCGGTGGCTTCACAGAGCGCAGGAACTTGGAGAACACCCATTTGCTCTCGCTTTTTAAAATAAAGAGTCGCGATTTTGAACCCAATCAACCACAAAACCCTGAATATGAAAGGGCCGATTATGGCACGCACCGCTCCCTTTCGTTTAACGTAAGGCTGCGGTGGACCCCAGGTAGCAAATATATTACCCGGCCCGATCAAAAGATTGTATTGGGTAGTAAGTTTCCAACCTTCTATTTGTCGTATCGAAAAGGTATACCCAATGTGGGCGGCAGCATAACCAACTATGACTATTTGGAGTTTGAAATATCCGAAGAGATAAAACTTGGCATTGCGGGCACTACCCGGTTGATAGTGAAAGTGGGTGGTTTCCCAAACAATAAGTTAGTGCCTTTTCAAGATTATCGTCACTTTTATGGCGATAGGACCATTTTTGGAAAAAACTACTTAGATGGTTTCCAATTATTACGGTACTATATAAACAGCACCAACAATTGGTTTATAGAAGGCCACTATGTGCACCATTTCGATGGTTTTTTGTTTAATAAAATACCAGGTATTCGTAAGCTAAAATGGCAATTGGTAGCGGGAGGCCACTACGTGTATACCCCAGAATATGGTCATTATGGTGAGGTAAACGTGGGTATTGAGAACATATTTAGAGTACTGCGTGTCGATTTTGTATCAGGTTTTAGCAGTAACCGCACCCGAGAGTTTGGGGTACGTATCGGTATTGAGTTTGGACAGTAGTAGAGTTACTTTTTTACAAACTGCAAGCTTACTCCAGAGTCTTCGCCACGGCCGATTTTTTTCAGGTACACAGTAAGGTCTTGTGGCTTGCCATCTGTTGCATTGCGCTTGGCTTCCCATATTACATAACCATCGCTGTCGGTGTAATACTTTTGTCCGAATTGGCTGCTGTAGTATTTTAGCAAATCGTGATAAATGGCTTTGGCTATGTAGGCATCTTGCAGGTAATAGTCAATTGTTATCATGTCCATTTGGCCATTTGCCTGGAAGTCGTAGACCACATCGGTAAAAGCTGCCATTTCTGGAATTGAGCAGGCAATTGAGTATTTCGACCTGAAATCGCCAGCAGCTTCTTCGCAAGCCTCTTCTAATAGGTTTATCTGCAGCTTAGTCATGCCAAAATCAACGCCGCGTATTAAACCACCTTTACTGGGCAATAATACTTCGGTAAGCAATGGGTGCAGTGGTTCCTGCTTATTGAGCGCAAAACTTGGCTTCTTGGGCATCATGCTCGGCGCGGTTAGCTCTTGCCTGTTGATGGCAGGGGCCTTATTGTCAATAAAAGCACTGAAGCAAATAACAATTCCTAGCAAAAAGATGGTCTGCGATAGTCTCTTCATATTATAGTCTTGTTCTTGTTGCATAGGTAAGATAGTTTGGCCAAATCAAAAATTCAAGTTTATGTTGAGCAAAACCACATTTTTTTTGACTACCGTTATCTGCCTTGTTTTAATTGGCTAGGTTTGTATCTGCATGGCCAATTTGTTACTCATATTCGTAAGTCTGGTTTTAGGCATTTTCTTGCGGCGTGCCGGTTGGTTTGCCAAAGATGCGTTCTTAGCGCTCAACCAATTTGTGTTGGGTGTATCGCTACCAGCCCTTAGCCTCTTGTATTTGCCCGAAATGGATTGGAACTTAACTAGTTTGGCCCCCATTTCAACCGCTTGGATAGTATTCGTGTTAGCTTGGATTATTTTTGGGCTAGGGGGGAAGCTGATGGGCTTTGATAAAGCTACCATCGGTTGCATTGTTTTATGTTGTGGGTTGTTCAATTCGTCATTTATCGGCTTCCCAATCATTGAGGCATTGTATGGAGAAGAGGGATTGAAGCAAGCTTTGTTGGTCGATCAGCCCGGTTCGTTTTTGGTACTAAGCACTTTGGGCATTTGGGTTGCGGTGTGGTATAGTTCGGGTACTCCTTCAATAGCGGCTATGGCCCGCAAATTATTTACTTTTCCGCCTATGTTGGCATTTATTGCTGCGCTATTCTTAAAAGCTATCGACTTTCATCATACCGAGCTTACCCGCGGCATATTGGAGCCCTTGGGGCGCACTATCACCCCATTGGCGTTGGTGTCGGTTGGTATGCAGCTAAAGTTTGAAAAGCTCAATGGTTTGGGTAAAGCACTCGCGGCCGGGCTGACATATAAGCTGCTGCTTGCACCTGCTAGTATTTATGCCATTTTTGTACTTGGCTTAAATATGCAGGGCATTCCGGCACAAGTAAGTGTTATGGAGGCGGCAATGGCACCCATGATTACGGGTGCTATATTAGCATCGCAATACAACCTCAACCCACGTCTTGCTAGCTTGTTTGTTGGCATAGGCATACCCTTGGCTTTTGGTACCTTACTGTTTTGGTATTGGGTTATGGGCGGGGCAATTTAGGCCATGTTTGCTACAAACAATTGCCCGTTTAAGTGTGTTATTTTATCGAGCCTAATTTTGGTGTTGTCTTCCATAATTAGGTGTTCTACACCATTGTGTGCACTGAAAGTACTAATCAGGCCAATAACTTGATGCACTGCGCCATCATCTTCTTTTACGGTAATTCGGACGGTATGTTTTAAAGTGGCCTCAGCTTCCAAACGGTCGTAAAGTCCGCAGGCAATTGGGTCGTATTTTTCGGTCATCTTTATGTTTGTTGATACACAAACATAACCCTTTGCGGGTCCAAATAATTCCTACGGTTTGGGGGTACTTGGCGCAGTATTGTTTTCGTTTTGCTGCTGCAGTAACTTTTCTTGCTTGGCCTTCTCTTTGGCCTGCTTTTCGAGTTCTATCTGCTCTTTACGGTATTGTTTAAGTTTTTCGAGCTGCTTTTTAGCAAGTTCTTTTCTGATTGTTTTATATCGTTTTTCCTTAAGGGTTTGCAGCATGCGCTTGTCTTCGCGCTCTT
>CAIOSU010000151.1 GCA_903861055.1 uncultured bacterium | reverse complement strand
TAATAATTCTATACCAGAAGCTTCCGTTTGTATAGAATTAGGTATTGAATTAATTGAAGGACTAGGTGATAAAATTCAATCTTCTAGTTGGTTGTTAAATAATAAAATCGAATGAAAGTAGCAGTAGTAGGAACGGGTTATGTAGGTTTGGTCAGCGGAACTTGTTTTGCAGAAACAGGCAATGATGTGATCTGTGTTGACATTGATCAGCGCAAGGTGGACATGTTGTCTGGCGGACAGATCACCATTTTTGAGCCAGGTTTGGAAATACTTTTCAAGCGCAACTTGAAGGAAGGTCGTTTGAGCTTTACAAACAATTTGGAAGAAGCGGTAAAAGACGCACAGGTAATCTTTTTGGCATTGCCAACCCCTCCGGGTGAGGGCGGTGCGGCTGATTTGAAATACGTGCTCGGTGTGGCAGACCACTTGGGTAAGATCATGACCGAATACAAGGTTATTGTGGATAAGAGTACGGTGCCAGTGGGCACAGCAGATAAAGTAGAGGCGGCAATTCGCGCCAATTATGCCGGAGAATTTGATGTGGTGAGTAATCCCGAGTTTTTGCGTGAAGGTGTGGCTGTGGATGATTTCATGAAGCCAGATCGCGTGGTCATTGGCGCCAAAAGTCAGCGAGCGTTTGATGTGATGGATGAATTGTATGCACCTTATGTGCGTCAAGGAAATCCTGTGATGCACATGGATACACGCAGTGCCGAATTGACCAAATATGCGGCCAACAGTTTCTTGGCAACCAAGATTTCATTTATGAATGAAATTGCTCGGTTGTGCGAATTGTTGGGTGCGGATGTAGATATGGTGCGCAAAGGCGTAGGTAGCGATGACCGTATTGGAAAGCGTTTCTTGTTTCCAGGTATTGGTTATGGCGGAAGTTGTTTCCCAAAAGATGTTCAGGCACTGGTTCATAGCGCTGCCGTAGTGAATTATGAATTCAAAATTTTGAAGGCAGTGGAAGAGGTTAACTACGACCAAAAGAAGGCGTTGTTGCCGAAGATTGACGCTCACTATGGTGATATCAGTGGCAAAACTGTAGCGATGTGGGGATTGGCCTTTAAACCCAATACCGATGATATTCGTGAAGCACCTGCTTTGGAAATGATTGACGCATTGTTGCAGCGTGGCGCAAAAGTTCAGTGTTATGATCCTGAAGCGATGCCAAACGTACAGCGCATTTTGGGCGATACTGTAGTATTCTCTGAAAAAATGTATGACGCTTTGGAAGGAGCAGACTTTTTGGTGGTTGCAACAGAATGGCTAGAATTTAGAACGCCAGATTTTGCAAAAATTGAGGGTTCTTTAAAGGAAAAGGTGGTTTTCGACGGACGAAACGTATTTGAAATGGATACCATGCGTAAGCACGGTTACACTTATTATAGCATTGGGCGCAAAGACATCAAATGAAAAGAGAAAGAGTATTGATTACTGGCGCAGCAGGTTTCTTGGGAAGCCACTTGTGTGAGCGTTTTTTGAAAGAAGGATGTCATGTGATTGGGATGGACAATCTCATTACAGGTGATTTGAGAAACATCGAACATTTGTTCCAATTGGAGCAGTTTGAGTTTTACAACCACGACGTAAGCAAGTTCGTACATGTTGCCGGTGACCTAAAATACATCTTGCATTTTGCATCGCCTGCATCGCCCATCGACTATTTGAAAATCCCCATTCAAACGTTGAAAGTGGG
>CAIOSU010000150.1 GCA_903861055.1 uncultured bacterium | reverse complement strand
TGGTGAATGGGAACATCTATTCTTCAAAACCAAATACACGGGTGGCCAATGGCACGAAGTGGCAGTGCCATACGGTCAGCCAGCCGCTTTTGTGCGCGTGGGCAGCATGTGGGCCAAGGAGTTGAATGGGAAGTTTTAAAACGGGTACAAATTAACCCCCAGCCAAATCATGATCGGGAAAAAGGCACTGGATACGGTGTTGGCTATTATACTTATGCCCAGCGCTTTGGCGGGCTTTATGATCCAGAAAAAGTAAATGCCCACCGCCTCGATAGCAATGGTAAGGCCAAAAACCGCCCAACCGTTCATACCCAGCTTATTGAAAAGCAGCAGACCCAAGGATAGGGTAATGGCATTCATCAGCGCCGAAAATTGCAAACTTGGCCAATACTCCTTTCTGAAAAAGAGCAACAGTACTAGATACTCCAGCACTATGATAATGGCCAAATTGAACAGGATTATCTTCACTTCGGGAGCGCTGGTTTGAGGTTTGGTTGTTCGGTTATTAAAACTACTTCATGCCAAACCAAGGGTCGCTGTTCAATTCAGCAAGAAAAAGATCTTTGTCGCCTTCGTCGGTAATCTGGTCGGCAGCTTTAAGGGCTAGCACATAGTATTGCTCAAAATCAATCTTGTTGCCGTTCATAGCATTTGCGCGGGCCATAGCCTCTAAAGCAAACGCTAGGTCAAAGTCGCCAAGGCGTTGCTCTTGGGTTACCTCAAAACAACGGCGTGCATAGTGCAAGGCTTGTCCCTTATCGCCAACTATGGTATACACCCTGCTCAGCTGCCATTCGCTGCGCTGCAATTGCTCCGGCTCGCCTACTTGCGACCAGTGGAAAGCCGCGGCATGGGCGGTATGTATCATCAATTCGTCTTGCAATCGGTCACGTTCGGGGCGGTCCAGCATATCCCACACCAAGTTGTACAATTCCATAGCAAAATGCTGGTGGGCTTCAGCTATATCAAAGCCCTCTGCTTCATTGTTAGTAGACATGCTGCAAAGATAGTGGATTGTTGATTAGTTGATTGGTTATTGGTTATTAGTTAACTGGTAAAAAGCATCTTCTATATTTTGGTTTTGCAGAAACAAGGCAAATACATTGTAACACGCTAATCAACCAATTAACCAATAACCGATTAACCCATGAACGGCAACTTTTTGCCATGGACCATCGACTGTGGACTATGGACCAACCCCACCCCACCTTTTTCAACATTCTTACGTCTATAAGACAATACCCGCAAACCGTGCAATAACCCTTGGGTATATGTAATTTCGGTAACGAACAGAACGGAAGAGATTATGCTGAAAATAGGCGTTTTAGGGGCAGGGCATTTGGGCCGAATTCACCTAAAACTATTGAAAGGTATTGAGGGGTACGAGTTGGTTGGGTTTTACGACCCCGATGATACCAATGCCAACAGGGCCATTGCAGAACATGACGTAACCCGCTTTGCCACCGCCGATGAGCTTATTGAAGCCGTAGATGTGGTTGATGTAGTAACCCCCACTATTGCGCATTTTGAAAGCGCAGCCAAAGCCATCAAACGCAGTAAGCATGTGTTTATCGAAAAGCCTGTAACCGCCACTGCCGAAGAGGCGCGCAACTTGATAAACCTAGCTAACGAAGCTGATGTAAAAGTAATGGTGGGCCATGTGGAGCGATTTAACCCAGCTTACCTTGCCGTAAAGGACCGAACCGTGAACCCGATGTTTATTGAGGCCCACCGTTTGGCGCAGTTTAACCCACGTGGTACCGATGTGTCTGTTATTCTAGACCTTATGATTCACGACATTGACATTATACTGAGCATGGTAAAAGCCAATGTAAAACGTATTAGTGCCAGTGGCGTAGCAGTGCTTAGCCGCAACCCCGATATTGCTAATGCGCGCATTGAGTTTGACAACGGTTGTGTGGCCAACATTACTGCCAGCCGCATTAGTATGAAACAGATGCGCAAAATCCGGCTCTTTCAACCGAATAATTATTTGAGCATTGATTTACTGGAGAAGAAAACCGAAATATTCTCGCTAAGCGACGAGCCCCCTACCGATGAAAGCCCCGCGCTGGAGCTGGAAACGGGAAATGCGGGCGAAACCAAGTATATTCGCTACGAAGAACCGGCCGTAGGAGAGGTGAACGCCATAAAGATGGAGCTGGAACTGTTTAGGGATGCCATAGTGAACGATACCGAGCCACCCGTAACCCTTACCGATGGCTACAATGCACTGGATGTAGCCCTGCAAGTGATGCGCAAGATTGAGAAAAATTCTTTGGGCATAGTACAATAAATTGATTGGTAAAACATTAAGTGTTTAGTTTGAAACCATACCTGCCATATTTGTTCTTGCTTTTGTTGGTGGCTTCGTGCAAGCCTGGTACCGATGAAGTGCCGAGCTATGTGCACATACCGGCCATGTCGGTGCTGGTAACTGACCCGTTGCAAGGCACCACTTCGCAAAAAATTACCGATGTGTGGCTGTATGCCGATGACGAGATACTGGGGGTGTACCCACTGCCTGTAACCATTCCGGTGCTAAAAACGGGCACTACCAAGCTAACATTTTCGCCGGGTATATTGGCCAATGGTATCAGCACCACACGGGTGCAATATCCGTTTTACACCGATACTATCATGTTTGTTGATTTGGTGGCTGGCCAAACGGATACCATAACCCCATACGTGACCTACCGCTCGGCAACCCAGTTTTTGCTGAACGAGGATTTTGAGAACGGCAATGAGTTTAGCAACGTGGAGCGTGTAACTAATGCTAGTAGCGTATTTGAAGGCAATACCAGTGGGCGCATTTTAGTTGATACCACGCGATATGTGAGGATGGTAACCAATACCAAGTTTCAGGTAAACCAAGACGATGGGGTTATCGTTTTCGTTGAGCTCGATTACAAATCAACGCACGTGATGAAGGCGGGTATCATAGGCAGTAGCACTACGCAGGGTACCTTTGTGATAAGTAAGGTGTTTATCGCTCCGCAAGACGATTGGAACAAAATATACCTCAACTTCACGCCCGAAATTAATAATACACTGGCCTACGAGTTCCAGTTTTTTCTGGAAGTAAATGAGCAAAGCACCACCGACGACATCAATAATTATATTGATAACGTAAAAATTCTGCTCGACGAATGAGGGCGCGTACCCGTATAGGTATTCTCTTATATGCTCTGGCCGATTTGATTGCCGCAGCTACCTCTTGGGCGGGCTTGTTTATGTACCGCAAGCTTACCTTTGATGGCTATACTTGGGAGGTAAGCATTGATGAGCTGTTTGATGATAATTTTCTGCCCGGGGTAATAGGCGTTACGGCATTTTGGATGGCGCTGCACTTTATGGCCGGTGCCTATACCGATATATACCGCAAAAGCCGTTTGAGCGATATATACGATACCATCAGGGTGAGCTTGGTTGGTACCGTGGTGCTGTTTTTTGTGTTGTTGCTCGACGACAATATCTCCAACGACTTTAAAAACTACTACCGCACCTTGGGCATGTTGCTGTTGCTGCACTTTACCTTTACGGTGATGGGGCGGCAGGTTATTTTGGCATATGCCAAAACCATGATAAACACGGGCCGTGTGGCTTACAATACCATATTGATAGGCAGCGGCGAGCGCGCTTGGCAACTTTACCAGGAAATAAACAAGAGCAAAAAACCGCTGGGTTATAACCTCCTGGGTTATGTACAAACCAACGGCAACCACCCCACCGAACTCGCCCAAACCTTGCCCCAATTGGGTAGCTGGCAGCAACTAGAAACCATAATGGCAGGTCGGCAAGTAGATGAGGTGATTATTGCCATTGAATCGGAAGACCGCAAGAAGGTGAACAAGATACTGGATGCCTTGGTAAACCACCAGGTGGTGATAAAAATAACTCCGGGCATGACAGAGATTCTCTCTGGTTCGGTGCGTATGAGCCATGTAATTGGTGCAATCCTCATCGAAATCAATCCGCAATTGATGCCCGTGTGGCAGCGAGTACTAAAACGGGTCATGGATATACTAGTATCGGGTTTGGTGCTATTGGCTATATGGCCCTTGCTAGCGTTGGTGGCTATAATGGTAAAACGTAGCTCGCATGGGCCGGTATTTTATAAGCAAGAGCGTGTAGGGCTGCACGGGCACCCGTTTTATATTTACAAGTTTCGCTCCATGTTTATCGATGCTGAGCAGCAAGGGCCGGCGCTTTCGTCGGACGACGACCCGCGCATAACCCGTTGGGGCAAAGTAATGCGTAAGTATAGGTTGGATGAATTGCCACAGTTTTGGAATGTGCTGAAAGGCGATATGTCGCTAGTTGGCCCGCGCCCCGAGCGCCAGTTTTTCATCGACCAGATATTACTTATTGCACCAGCCTACAAGCACCTACAAAAAGCCAAACCTGGTATAACCTCTTGGGGCATGGTAAAATTTGGCTACGCCGAAAACGTGGAGCAAATGGTAGAGCGCATGAAATATGATATACTATACGTAGAAAACATGTCGCTCGCCCTCGATTTTAAAATATTGATTTACACTGTGCTGA
>CAIOSU010000149.1 GCA_903861055.1 uncultured bacterium | reverse complement strand
GCTTGGGTGGGTGGTGAACTTGAAGTAACCATGCTTATTGCTCCGTTGCAAGTATAAGGGGTGCTTTCGGCTGCACTACTCGCCCCAACAACCCCCTCCCAACCTCCCCCTGAAAAAGGGGGAGGAGCTTGCCCGGTTGCACCTTCGATTGAACAGCCTAAGTTACTTGCGGATACAATTCTCGCCCAACAACCCCCTCCTAACCTCCCCCCGAAAAAGGGGGAGGAACTTACGTATTTTGTTATTTGTAGTTTCTCATTTCTCATTTCACATCCCTCATTTTATCTGCAGCCTCTTCCGCCGCCAGTGTTGCGCCTGTTGGTGGGCACTAGGCCAATGTAAAACCTATCGCTTATCGCTAGGTCTCTATAGTCGGGCAATATGCCACTGTTCCAAGCCCCGCCTCGGTGGCCGGCGCCTTGTGCATTGGTGCTAGGCCATGTGGTCGTATTGGCGTTGCCGTTAGTATCCAAGTTACCGTCGCCTGTGGTTCCATTATAGGCTAGGCCTTGGGTGGTTGTAGTGGTTATTACCAGTTCCCAAAGGTTGCCGCTCATTTCGGTTGCTCCATAGTAGCCCGCGCCAATAGTAAGGCGGTTGCTAGAGTCGCTGCCCCCAAAGCCACAGCGCAGCCCTCCTTGCGGACCCAAATACCCATGACTGCCGAGTCCATAGCCAGCAGGCACGGCATCAGTAATGGTTTCGTTGGGCAGGCCATCATGCGCCAAGGTATTGGCATCTACAACTAGTGGCGTGCCCCAAGCAAATTCGCCATTTACGGGGTAAGTATTTCCGCGGTTTATTTTCTCAAACTCCAGCTCGGTCATTGGGCGCAGGGCTGCCCAATCGAGCCAAGCGGCTACATCGTTCCAGCTCAGGAAGTTACAAGCACGGTTTTGCCCATCGTTGTTGCTGTTGGGCGCATCGGTGATGTTGTCGTCGCATACATACACTGCTGGGGGGCTGCCAGTGGATGATGTGCCAATGCGAATGCCGTTGCGGTTGGTAGCAAAGCTACTAAGTGCCAGTAGCCCAACATTGCCTGTGGGCGCAGTGGCAGTGCGGGAGGTTTGTTGGGCTAGGTTCAGGCAGTTTAAAAAGTCTTTGTACTGCTCTTGGCTGATTTCATACTTCATGCTATAAAACCCACCATATCCTTTCGGGAAGGCTGCAGGAATGTCGCCCACTGGCGGCTCGTCGTTGCTATTGCTTAGTTGGGTTGCGCTATTGCCTAGAGTAATGGCACTTTCACTATTAATCAATAAAGGCCCCTTGTCATTTCCACGCCCTAAGGCATCAAAGCTAGTGCTGTCACCCAAATAATAGGGTCCTTCGGGCACATACACCATCTCCACCCCAAAAATTTTGATGGCATATACGTCATTGGGTAAAGGGTTTTGTAGTTTGAGCGTAACAGAGGTGTTAGCTACATTGTCTGCCAGCCCATCATTTCGGCGGATAAATACACCTTTACCATCTGTCACGGTTTCAATGCTCAATGGCGAACCAATTGTATGGTCGTTTGCCGTAGTACTTACATCCCCATGTGTCCAAGTATTGGCGGGATAATGCACTTTCACGAATACCCAAACGGCATCATGGTTAAAGGGTTCAGCCACGCTGTCCCAATCCCAAGCATTGTCCCAAGCAATGTCAAACTGTATGGTTTGGTTGTCGGGTAGCTGTAGGTTGCTTATGGATACATTGTTGGCAGATGCTGCGATAGGCAACATCAGTAAAGCCAGTATGTATTTTGTTAGAACCATGATTTTAAAAGGATTTATAGATTAGAAAAGGATTTTCGCATACTATGTTCAAATCCTTTTCTAATCCTCTAATCAAGTGCTTCAAGGTTATTGCTTCACTACTTTTTGTGCGAAATTACCATCGGCACCTAGCAACAGGTATAGCCCTCGGGCAAGGTTGCTAAGGTCAATGGTAGTGGTGGTGTTTCTTTGGGCAATCATGGTTTTTAACGTGCGGCCAGCAAGGTCAGTTAAAACCAATGTCTGCGCCTCGTTACCCGTATTGCTAATAGCCAAGTTGTCACTAACAGGGTTAGGGTATATGGCAAGGTTTAAGTTTTTAAGGTCTTGCACCCCTTCCCACTCTGTATAAATAGACAATTTTGCTACTGAACATAGCGAAGCCCCGTTGTAATCGCATATTTGATATGTGATAGTATCACGAAAAATTATCCAATCCTGAGAAAAGGTATCAGTAAACTCAATAATATTGTTAACAATCACCGCATTACCATAAGTGGGTTGAACGATGATAGTTATTACTAAGCTGTCTCCATCTTGATCATAGTCATTTGATAGTACATCGTAGGTTAAGAAGTGCGAATTGTAATTGTGAATCGCATCATCAACCGCAACCGGTGCAGTATTCACACCATATACCAAGCCCATAGCCTCAGGTGCATAGCCCGTTAGGAAGGTATCAATAGGCACGCCTGTTTTATTAAACACTATACCACGAGTATAGCTAAAGTAGTCTGTTTGAGTAACGTAGAAGTTTTGGCTTAATGTATCGTAAACGAAGGAGGTAATTAAAGTATCTACCAAAGAGGCATTGATTAGGTTACCATTAGTTACATTAATGCTGCCAATTTTATCATCAAACACCCCGAACAAGGTGTCGTTTACCAATTGCATTAAGTTTCCATATCCACCAGTAACATCCAACCCTATCGGGTTAATATTTAAGCTACCATCGGTTGGGTCATAAAAACTGGCCATATCGGTTGCACTGCCTATGCCAATAAAACCCCCTGCATAGTTTTGAAGTTTGCCGATATCCGAAACACCATCGCCGGGCACGTTTTTTATAAAAGTGCTAGTAGGTAAATACACCAGCGACAAATAGCCTGCCGAGTCGCTGTAGTTTGCATCATTAAGGTTTTGCGCTAGATAAGCAGTGTCGCCAATGATAGCAATGCCCTTAACGCCTTGTTCAATTTGCGGCACTACATAGTCCAGTGTCAAGTCGCTTTTATCGAAAACATATAGGTTGCTATCGGCTTGCCCATACCAGTTGCCTACCAGCAATTGGTTGTTGTACAGCGCAAGACTGTAGGTGCTAGCGCCCGGAAAGCGCGCTTGTGCTACTCTGGTAAAATCGGTTAAACTAATTTTTACCAATGAGTCTTCGGCAGCAATGTAGGCAAAGTTACCTTCAATTAACAAAGCTTGTATGCTTTGGCTGCGGATGGTATCGCTTATTCGTGTGGCACCGGTGAAAGGATTGTATCCAATTAATGTGATATCTTCCTGTGGGTTGCCATACTGGCCTCCATTGAGCACGAGCACTTCTTTTAGGTAAGGTTCCGTAGCTTGTGCGGTTGCAACATTGGCCCACAACACTGTGGCCAAGAGTAAAAGGGTTGGTTTGAGATGGTTGTATCCCATTGCTTTTAATGTTTTGAGTTAAAAGAAATGGGGAGTAATAATACGGGAATAGAAGACCCACGTGGGTTGCTATTCCAGGTCTTTCTCCCCGAAGACCTGGGAATAAGATGTGCAGTAGGCAGGTCTTCTGGCTCATTCCGCCTTGGCCGCCTTCCCATTTCACCGAAGCGAAAAAGTGGCATTTTGGACAAGGTTTTGGGCGAGCATTTGGCTTGTCTAGAATTTGCTAAACACTCACCGTGTGGAACTTACAGCAACGGGGATTGCTCCGGATTTGCACCGGATTCCCTATTAAGTCTTGTTTAAAACAAGACACCTACAACATCGTAATCCGAGGGTAAAGATAATTTTTATTGTCGATTTATGCAGTACGATTTATAATTGAAATTTGAATCTCAAGTTTAAAAGCTTGTAAATGCTGTTTCAATCTATATGCCGCATATAGACAGCCGTTTCAATAGCGTACGCATCGCCACTAGCCTCTAATGAAGCTATGATGTTAGCTCTGTCGCTTTGGGGCTTGTTTTGGTTGAGTTTGAATTGGCCTTGCCATTCGATCACTTCAATTTCAAATGCTTGTATGTGCTGCAGCAGTGCATCTCGATATTGGTTAGGTAAGGTGCGCCATTGCCCCACATATTCGGGTCCGAACTCGGTAAAGGTTCGTTCCATTAACGCTATTTGGGCTTCTTGGCCTTCAATTAGCTTAGCCGTTCCATAGGCATGCACGGCCACATAGTTCCAAGTGGGCACTTGCACTTTATTGGCATAAAGGCTTGGTGCAATATAAGCATGTGGCCCACTAAATATTACCATCACTCGCTGTCCATCTAATATTTTTGCTTGTGGGTTCGACAAGGCCATATGGCTAGTAAGCGTTATTTTATCGCTAGTTGTATTGATAATAAAAGGCAGGTGCGTACCCATAAGCGTGCTGCCTGTTACCAATACCGCAAAGGGATGGCTGCGCATAAAGGCTAGCAACGTTTCTGGGTTGTTTTCTCTAAATTCTTCAGGTATAAACATACTCGTAAAGTTAATGTTTGCGGTTGATGGGTTCAGTAGTTTTACGCATTTTGTTTTTGTTTTTAGTCCAAAACATATTCATACATTTTAGCGCAAATTCATATCTTGGTATTACATAAAAGTACTCAACATAAACTAATAGCATATGGAAGAGCTAAGTGAACTTTTAGATGGAAACCAAAAGTGGGCAGCGGAAGTAAAGCGCGATAAACCTGATTTTTTCGAAAAACTATCAAAACTACAAACCCCTGAGTATTTGTGGATTGGATGCTCAGATAGCCGGGTGCCAGCTAACGAGATTACTGGTACCCTGCCAGGAGCCATTTTTGTGCACCGCAACATTGCCAATGTGGTACAACTCACCGATTATAACATGCTTAGTGTAGTGTTTTATGCCGTAAAACATCTTAAAGTAAAGCACATAATTGTTTGTGGCCACTACGGTTGTGGGGGCGTGCTGGCTGCCATGAGCAAAAAGAGCTTTGGGTTTATTGATGGTTGGTTGAGTAATATAAAAAATGTACAACGCTTGCACCAAGACTAATTGGACGCCCTTGCAACAGATGAGCTTCGCTCCGATAGGTTGGTTGAACTGAACGTAATGGAGGGGGTTCGTGCATTATCAGAAATTTCGTTTATTCAGGAAGAATGGCAAAATGGCAAGTTCCCGAAAATACATGGCTTGGTGTATAGCCTCAAAAACGGGCACTTGCACGACCTTGGCGTAACCGCCGATTGCCCAGATTGCGTAGCTCCTGCCTTACGTTATGAGTTGGATAAATAGTTGGCTTAGTTTAGGCCTTTAAGCTGTTTTCGGTTGATGCCTTTAAGCGCCTCCCGTTTGCTTAATGGTGACAGGTCGTTTTCGGCTACAAACTGCAAAACGGCATTAGAATTGGTATATGAATACTGCCTCAATGCCCATCCTATGCCTTTCCTGATGAAGAATTCTTTGCTGCTTGCTCGTAATCTACAATATCGGAATAGGCGCTCTGCATCGGTATTTTTATGGAAGCCCAATTGGTGTAATATGGATGCACGTTGCAGCCAAAAGTTATCGCTGCTTATCCAACGTTCGGTATTCTCTGGTATTAGTTCAGGGTATTTTTTCAATAGTCCTCCTATTTGGTGCGATGCGATAAAGTCTACCGTGTCCCACCAGCTATGGGTAGTTAGAATTTCCTCAATCATGGGCAAGTGTTTCGGTTCCAGCTTTTTAAGCATTTTATCCAGCAAATCAATAGCTACGTAATGGCACTCGCGGTAGGGCATTTCCCAAAGCGCCTTTATTATATCTTCTAGATCTGTTAATTGCGGCAATCCATACTCCTTAGTGAAGCTTCTAAAAACTTCCTTTCGCTGCGGGCTTTTGATGCCATAAAAAACGAAGTGGTTTTTCATATACTTTTCCATGGGCCCAGCTAGGGTTGGGTTGGCGGCAGCCTCCAAGGCCGATACGAGGGGTTGTAGGTAAGTGTGCATTATTAATTTGAAAATTTGGAAATGAGTCAATTTGAAAATCAATGTACTGATGTGCT
>CAIOSU010000148.1 GCA_903861055.1 uncultured bacterium | reverse complement strand
GTAAGTCGAAATCTCGCTATGGTCGCCGCGGTTCATTACACCGTGCACGCGCTCAGGAGTTAGCTGGTCGGCAACCTTCACGCAACGGTAGCACAGAATACAGCGGTTCATATGCAGTTGTATCTTGTCGCCGATATCTATTTTATCAAACGTACGGCGCTCAAAGTCGGTGCGGGTTTTAGCCGAACCATTCTCGTAGCTCAAATCTTGCAAGTGACATTCTCCAGCTTGGTCGCAAATGGGGCAATCCAGCGGGTGGTTCAATAGCAAAAATTCCACCACGCCTTTACGGGCATCTACAGCCTTTTCGCTAGTGCGGTTGCCCACTACCATGCCATCCATTACTTGTGTGCGGCAGCTTGCCACCAACTTTGGCATGGGCCTAGGGTCTTTCTCAGATCCCTTGGTAACCTCTACCATGCAAGTACGGCAATACCCGCCGCTACTGGGCAGGTTAGTATAAAAGCACATAGCAGGTGGTGCCACCGTTGGTCCTATCATACGAGCAGCCTGCAAGATGGATGTTCCATCTGGTACTTCTATTTCTATGCCATCTATGGTTACTTTTGCCATATCAGTTATGCTTCAACCAAATTGTGAATATTATAATAATGTTTCACATCCACTATAGAAGACGGATTAGAAACATACTCTTCAAACTCTTCGCGGAAATGGCGTATAGCTGCAGCTACGGGCCAAGCAGCGGCATCGCCCAACGGACAAATGGTGTTACCTTCTATCTTACGCTGTATATCCCAAAGTAGGTCTATATCTGCTAAAGTGCCGTGTCCATCCAATATTTTGTGCGTTATCTTCTCCATCCAGCCGGTTCCTTCGCGGCAGGGGCTACATTGCCCGCAGCTTTCGTGATGATAAAAGCGATTGAATGTATGCAAGTTCCGAACAATGCTGGTGGTTTCATCCATTACAATAAAGCCGCCTGATCCCAACATACTACCGCTAACAAAGCCACCTCACTCAACGATTCGTAACTCATTAAGCGAGGTTCGCCTGTTGGTGTCTTTAATGACAATTCAGCTGGCAATATAGGTACAGATGAGCCACCCGGTACTACCGCTTTCAATTTTTTATCATTTAGTATTCCACCGCAATACTCTTCGGAGTATATGAACTCTTCAACTGGCAACCCCAATTCAATTTCGTAAACACCTGGCTTTTTGATATGGCCTGATGCAGAAATTAATTTAGTACCTGTCGATTTACCGATTCCGATTTTAGCATACTCATCACCACCCATATTCAAGATAGGTACCACTGCTGCAATGGTCTCTACATTGTTTACCACTGTTGGGCAGGCATACAAACCTTTTACTGCCGGGAACGGTGGCTTGATACGTGGGTTGCCACGCTTGCCTTCTAATGATTCGAGCAAGGCGGTCTCTTCTCCACAAATATACGCGCCAGCGCCGGGGTGCACATACATGTTAAGAGAATAACCACTGCCTTGAATATTATCGCCCAACCAACCTGCGGTATAGGCTTCTTCAATGGCTTTCTCAAGAATATTTACAATATAAAAATACTCTCCACGGATGTAAATGTAAGCTGTATTGGCACCCAAAGCATAACTAGCGGCAATCATACCCTCAATAAGCAAATGAGGGTGGCGCTGCATTAGGTAACGATCTTTAAACGTACCCGGCTCACTTTCATCAGCATTACACACCAAATAGCGAGGCACGCCTTCTGGCTTGGCCAAAAAACTCCACTTCATACCGGTAGGAAAACCCGCACCACCGCGGCCGCGCAAGCCTGATTTTTTAACTTCTTCCACTACCTCGTCAGAAGTCATCTTAAATGCCTTCTCAACCGAAGAATAGCCCCCGTGCTGGCGATAAACCTCGTAGGTATCTATACCTGGTATTTTATCGTTCTGTAATAATAGTTTCTTACCCATTACTTAAATCTTGCCAGTACTTAATTTTTGCGATACGTATTAGCATCGCAATATCTGCTGTGCTTATCTTCATTGGTAAACTGTGTGAGCAGTTCATCTACTTTCTCAAGTGTTAAATTCTCATGGAAATCCTTACCTACCTGCATCATCGGCGCTGTGCCGCAAGAACCTAGGCATTCCACCGCTTTAAGGCTGAACATGCCGTCGGCAGTAGTCTCCCCTACTTTAATTTCAAGGCGTTTTTCAATATGCCTTATCACGTCGTCGGCACCGCGCAACCAGCACGAGCTGGTGCGGCATACCTCCAACATACATTTACCCACTGGGTTAAGGTTGTACATCGAGTAAAAAGATGCTACCTCATATACCTCTACAGGCTTTATATTCAATATCGATGCCACATAATCCATAGTAGCTGGGCTTAGCCAACCGCCAAACTCAGCTTGTGCTAAGTGCAATATGGGCAGCAGGGCTGACTTGTGCCTACCTTCAGGATAGCGCCTCATGAGGTTGTGCACCACCGCAAGCGTTTCATCGTTAAACTTTACTTCCGACATCGTTGTTCGTGTTCCAAATTGATTTTATAATCAGCCGTCTAGCTCGCCGGCAATTACGTTCATGCTACTCATTGTTAATATGGCATCACTCAACATGCTGCCCTTAATCATTTCGGGGTATGCTTGGTAGTAAATAAAGCATGGCCTGCGGAAGTGCAAGCGGTATGCTGCACGGCCGCCATCACTTACTAGGTAATATCCTAGCTCGCCATTGCCGCCCTCTACACTATGGTATACTTCGCCAATTGGCACATCTTGCTCGCCCATCACTATCTTGAAGTGCCATATAAGCGCTTCCATTTTAGTATATACATCCTCTTTCGGAGGGAGATAGAACTCCGGCACATCGGCAAAGTGCCTACCTTCGGGTAGATTATCCAATGCCTGCCTAATGATTTTCATACTCTCCACCATCTCCTCATTACGCACCATAAAACGATCGTAAGTATCTCCACTGGTTCCAATAGGTATATTGAAATCGAAATCTTGATATGAACTGTAAGGATTCATTACCCTTACATCATAATCTACACCAGCAGCACGTAAGTTGGGTCCAGTAAAACCATAGTTTAGGGCACGCTCAGCGCTTATAGGGCCGGTGCCAATAACGCGATCCATAAATATGCGGTTGCGCTCTAGCAAACTGCGAAACTGCCCAAATACCTTAGGGAAATCCCTCAAAAACTCATTTATCAGGCGTATGGCAGTTTCGTTCAGGTCGCGCTCCATGCCACCTATGCGGCCAATATTGGTAGTCAACCTAGCACCGCAAATCTGTTCGTAAATGTCGTAAATTTTCTCCCTCCACTGGAACATATAAGTGAAGCCTGTCAAAGCACCGGTGTCCACTCCTATTACCGCATTGCAAATAATATGGTCGGCAATACGGGCAAGCTCCATGATGATGACGCGAATGTATTGCGCGCGCTTTGGTATCTCCACCTGTATCAACTTCTCTACCGTCATATGCCAACCAATGTTATTAATAGGCGATGAACAATAGTTCATCCTATCCGTAAGCGTTGTAACCTGGTAGAACGGACGGCGCTCGGCAATTTTTTCAAAGGCACGATGAATGTAACCAACAGTTTGCTCAGTATCTACAATCACCTCACCATCCAACTTCAGCACGTTCTGGAAAATACCATGCGTTGCCGGGTGGGTTGGGCCAAGGTTAAGGGTTGTATAATCCTTAAGCAGATCTGGTGCTACTGGGTTTTCCATATTCATTTCTATCTTCCAAAATATTCGTCAGCCTTATCATTTCGGGTACTATCTTCCAAGGGGTACTCGCGCCTTAATGGAAAGTAATCCATTTCGTCCACGTTTACTATTCTTTTCAAGTTAGGGTGCCCATCAAAAATTACCCCATAGAAATCAAATGTTTCGCGCTCTTGCCAATTAGCCGCCTCGTACAAAACGGTAATAGTAGCGATATGTGGATGGCTGATAGGTATAAAAAACTTCAACCGAATACGCAAGTTAGTATAGAAACTATGCATATGGTACACCATGCATAGCTCATTGCCAACATTATCAGGATAGTGTACCGCACACAGGTCTGTAAGGAAATTGAACTGTAACTCGCTATCGTCCCTCAAAAACTTGATCGCATCTACGTTGCGCTCATTGTTGAGGGTAACCGACAACATACCGTAAGATTCCTCCGAGGCTAGTACATCAGCACCGAAATGTTGCTGAAGCTTTTCAAAGATATAGGTGTTTGTTATCTCCGCCATGTCTTATTCAATTCCGTAGCTAGCCAACAGTGCTTTATATTCTGGTGAATTCCTTCTGTGTATCGATTCCTTTTTTACTAGCTCTTGCAGTCTCATTACGCCATCTAATATCTGCTCGGGGCGCGGTGGGCAGCCTGGTACATACACATCAACTGGTATTACCTTATCAATGCCTTGCAATACGCTGTAAGTGTCAAAAATACCACCGCTGCTTGCGCAAGCGCCTATAGCTATTACCCAACGGGGCTCGGCCATTTGTAGGTATACTTGCTTTAATACGGGGCCCATCTTTTTAGCGATGGTACCAGCTACCAAAAGCATATCTGCTTGGCGGGGCGAGAAGCTTATGCGCTCTGAACCAAAACGTGCCAAATCAAAATCGGAAGCCATAGTGGACATAAACTCGATACCACAACACGACGTGGCAAAAGGTAATGGCCATAGTGAATTAGCCCTAGCCATGCCTACAAACTTATCCAAAGAGGTAGCCATAAAGCCTTCTCCCTCTAATCCTCTCTCCGTAACTCTAGTACCGGGTATTGCTCCGGTGTCAATTGCTATTCCCATTTGAAAACTCCTTTCTTAATGACGTAAACAAAGCCCAATAACAAAGTCCCAATAAAAAGTAACATCTGCAAGAAACCATCGGCTCCTAGCTCGTGAAAATTAACCGCCCAAGGATACATAAAAATAATCTCCACATCGAACATTACAAAAAGAATGGCAATAAGGAAATACTTGATAGAAAATGGCAAGCGGGCATTACCCTGAGAATCTATACCGCACTCAAACGCTTCAAGCTTGTCGCTCGTTTTGCGTTTAGGACCGATTGCATGAGATACAACCATTGTAGTAACCACGAAACCAGCACCTACAAGAAACTGGATTAATATCGCCAAGTAATCAATAGAATTCGGCATACGACAGGTTTCTTTAATCCTGCAAAGCTACTTAAACCATTTTACGTTTTCAACGCATTGTGGCATTAAGTTATCCAGTACCCTAAAATAAAACAACCAGAGCATCAGCAAGGAATACAGTGAATAACAACGTTGTTGCGATAAGGTTTTAATAATTATCAACATGGCGCACTGCCAAAAAATGGTAATGCCAGTGTTATTTTTTTTGAATCAATTAGTCAATACCTTGTTCACACCTGC
>CAIOSU010000147.1 GCA_903861055.1 uncultured bacterium | reverse complement strand
TTGTGGTTGATATAATCTCTATAAGGTTCAAATGCTTCGAAAAGTATCTGAAAATCATAGCCTTTGGGTATACATATCTGGCTTACATTGCGGCAGCCCAGCCCGAAATATAAAAAAAGGTCCTCAGCCAAAGCTGCTAATTCTTCTTTGCTTTCGCTGCCATCGAGTACAGCCACCGAAGTACGGTTTTTACGAATGATGTGCGGATATTTTTCGAAATATTGCTCAAAATATCGGGCAGTATTATTACTGCCTGTGGCAATATAAGCATCGCATTGGCGCAGATTGTCGGTCAATTGTATTTGTTGCAGTATGTCCTCATCCCATTTGCTTAATTGTTGCAGCAAATGCCTCAGTAAAGCACTGTCTTTGCTGGATAATTTTAAACGTAAACTATGCCCTGCGAGGTAGCCACATAAAAAGTCATGAAAACCCACCAAAGGAATATTACCTGCCATGGTGATGCCCACAATTTTAGCCTCGCCCACAGAAGGATAATTCGTTACCCATTGATTTAGCTTATCTGCCTGTAAGAAATTAGTTACAATATTTTTAACAGCGATGTCTATTTGAGCTGCTGTAAACCATTGATTGCCTTGTACAGCCATCTCTTTGGCGCTTTCCCAATCCTCACTTTGGCCCTGCATATACTCGCCAAGCAACACCAAATAATCAATTTTCTCTTGTACGTTTTTCATCCGCTCTTTTTTTCTAACTGCGAAATTGTAACTTTGCGCCAACAAAATCAAACTATTATTTAGCAATGGCTATAAAAATAACTGACGAATGTATTAATTGCGGTGCTTGTGAACCCGAATGTCCCAATAACGCCATTTACGAAGGTGGTGTAGAATGGGCGATGGCCGATGGTACGGGCGTGAAAGGAATGTTTACCCTTACAGACGGTAGCAGCATCGAAGCCAGCAAAAAAAACGAACCCGTTTCTAACGATGTCTATTTCATCGTTCACGATAAGTGTACAGAATGTCAAGGCTTTCATGAAGAGCCACAATGTGCAGCGGTTTGTCCCGTTGATTGCTGTGTCCCTGATGAATTGTATCGCGAAACCGTTGAAGAACTTTTAGCTAAAAAAGATAGAATGCACTTGTAAAACCTGCTTCATTATCTGTACAGCAACTACATTTTAAAATGCGTTTCTTTCGTTGGAACGCATTTTTTATTGGTGGCTAAAGGAGCTTGACGAAGTCCCTTTCAACATAGGTAGTGACTGAGGCTGCCATTCGGTTTCAAGCCCCGTCTACAAGCGCAAATCATAATTCGTTTTTCATTATTAATTATTCAGTAACTGCCTTATCTTGCAGCCCCTTTCAAGTCTATTTTATGTATCGTACACATCATTGCGGCGAGCTCCGCAACAATCATATAAATGAGCCCGTAACCCTTAGTGGTTGGGTACAAACTGTTCGCAAATTTGGAAGCATCACTTTTGTTGATCTGCGCGACCGCTATGGCATTACCCAACTGGTTTTTGGAGAAAAATTCAATGCACAATTTGACGAAACGCCATTGGGAAGAGAATTTGTGTTGCAGGTGCAGGGCAAAGTCATTGAACGCAGCAATAAAAACAATAAAATTCCAACAGGTGATATTGAAATTGAGGTGGATACTTTTAAAAT
>CAIOSU010000146.1 GCA_903861055.1 uncultured bacterium | reverse complement strand
AGCCATGGCCCCAACGAATACCTACGCAATGAGTAAGTAGTAAGAATGGATAGTGTGGACCGTGAAGTTACCAATGACGACCCAATGGTGCAGCGCAAAACGGGCTATAGCCAAATAAACCTGTTGCAAAAGCTGTGCTATAAGCCAAGCGATAAATGGGAATTGGGCTATACTTTTCAATACAGCACAACCAGCAATTACAACCGCTACGACCGCCTCTTGCGCTACCGCAATGGGCTGCCACGTAGCGCCGAGTGGTACTATGGCCCACAAGAGTGGATGATGAACTTGCTTAGTGTAACCCACACGGGCAACAACGCCGCATACGACCAAATGACCATTCGCCTAGCACACCAGCGCTTTGCCGAAAGCCGCCACGATAGGGATTTTAACAAACCTACCTTGTTTAATAGGTATGAAGAGGTAATAGCCCTATCGGCGAATATTGATTTTGTGAAATCGTTGGGACAGAAACAAAAGTTGTTTTATGGTATTGAAGGTATTTTTAATGACGTAACCTCTACCGGAACGGATGAAAACATTACCACGGGAGATGTTGCAAACGGCCCTGCCCGATACCCTAGGAGCACCTGGCAGAGCTATGCTATGTATGCAAACTACCAATACAAGCCTGTACAAAAACTGACCTTGGCCGCTGGGGTGCGATACAACCATTATATATTAGATGCTACCTTTGATACCACCTTCTACCCTTTTCCCTTCACTACTGCCAGCATAAGCAAAGGCGCAGTATCGGGTAGCGTGGGTGCGGTGTACAACCCAACCCCTAAATGGTCCGTGAGCCTTAACTTTTCTACCGGTTTTCGGTCGCCAAATGTGGATGACCTAGGCAAGGTATTCGATTCTGAGCCTGGCTCGGTGGTAGTTCCTAACCCTAGTTTGAACACCGAGTACGCTTACAACTTTGAGTTGGGCGCCGCCAAAGTTTTTGGTGACTTTTTGGAAGTAGATGCCACGGCATTTTATACCATTTTGGATAATGCCCTAGTCCGCCGCGATTTCACCCTAAACGGCCAAGATAGTATTTTGTATGCAGGCGAGTTGAGCCAGGTGCAAGCAGTGCAAAATGCAGCTTATGCTACCGTTTATGGTGTGCAAGCCGGCTTCAGGCTAAAATTGCCGAAAGGGTTCGGATTGAGTAGCCGTATCAATTGGCAGAAAGGTGAAGAAGAATTGGACAACGGCGAAGTGGCCCCATTGCGCCATGCAGCGCCATTGTTCGGCATTACCCATGTTACCTTTACCGCCAAACGTGTAAACCTCGACCTATATGCCATGTACAATAGCGAAGTAAGTTTTGCCAACATGGCGCCTGAAGAGCAGGGCAAGGATTACATTTATGCTGTTGATAAAGAAGGCAACCCTTATTCACCAGCATGGTATACCCTAAACTTTAAGGCCAGCTACCAACTAACCGATTACTTGGGAGTAACGGCAGGTATAGAAAACCTAACCGATGTGCGCTACCGCTCTTATAGCTCAGGTTTGGTGGCAGCAGGTAGAAATTTCATATTGTCGCTAAGGGCTAATTTCTAGCGCTCAAATTATCGTACCTTTATTTCTTTTTTCCGCCACGGCCTTCGGGTTGTGGCGGTTTTATTTTGGGGTGTGTCTGAAGTAATTTTCTTTTATCTTTGCAACACATCAAGCATTCAACAATGAAATCAAGGCTTATCCTTTTAGCGGCATTAGTAATGGTAACTGTTTTTGCATCGTGCAAAAAGGATATTTGCGTTAGTGTAGTTGACCCGCAGGGCAATATTTGCTGCGAGCGGTGCTTTGATACCCAAGAAGAGTTAGATATTTTCAATTCTACCTATACCAGCACTACCTGCGCACAGAAGTGTGCAAATTGATAGTGGAAGTCAATTTTATTTAAATGGGTTACGCTGTTTCCAAGGTTCGTTGCGACTAAGCAGTTTTACCATCGGCATAATGATGCGGTTTTTCCAGACTGAAACGTGACGAGTATACAAGTACATATCGTGCGGCGTAGCTCCTACTGAACTCTTTATCTCCATAGCCGTGCGCCCAAAAACCGATTGCCTAGCACCATGCTCAATGCCCCTGCGAGCAACCAATAATAGCACATTTAGGTAAAGGTCGTATTGTTTTTGTGCCTCCCTATCCATACCCATCATACCTGCTACAATCTGCCCATTGTGCTGATAAAACGAGATAAACGACAGTAGTTTATCCTCCAACCAAAACCCATCTATCCAAAACGATTCAGGCATTTGATGCATCAAATACTGCACATGCTGAAGCCTGAATGTGGCGAGTTTAAAATCAGAAGTGTCAACCACTTCTTGATAAAGGCGTTCCATTTCTGGCATATGAGCCACTATCTCATCCACGGTCATTCGGCGTATTTCGATGCCATTCATGTCTTTAACCGCCTTGCGCATGCGCACCCGGTACTTTGATGACATAGCCGCAAGGTATCCGTCAAAGGTTTTCCATTCGGGGTCAATATCCAAAATCATATCGGGCTGAACTTGAAACTGCAAATAGCCAGCCTTTTGAAGTTCTGGAAATGCCCCCAATTTATCGGCAAACACCTCTTTTACCAGCAAACCACTAACTGGCCTTTTGCTGGCTTTGGCCTCTTGCACCAAATCTTTTATCACCAATTGCAACGCTGATACCTCTTCAACGCCTGGCGCTTTTACATCGGTAAAGTACCAACCATACTCACCCGTCATAAAGGTGTTGCCTAGCACTAACAGGCGCATTTTCATGCGGCTAACTAGGCTATTTAAAAGCCTTGGCCAAAAGCCTAGTTCCTTCCTACTCTCTTCGGTACCCACATTATTACCATCAAACAATATGGTTTGAAAAGTAGCTACACCAGCCAATCGACCATCTTTGCGAAACACCACATACTTGAAACCCATATTGACACTGCAACAGGCTTCAAAAGCAATTAAATAATCATAATTAAGGAAGGTATGCTCTTGAGGTACTATTTGCTGCCACATGGCTTGCGGCACATCGGCAATGCTATTATATGTTTGGGTAGTATATGCTGTAGTAGTTGTCAATGCGATGCTCCCCCCGAAGCAATTGGTAATAGTACAGCTAGTTTCCATTGAGCGTAATTAACTGCCTTTACGGAACGGTAAAAATTACCCTCCCCAACACAGGCATTTGCCAGGTATGACGAGTGTCGAGAACAAATATTGCAATTGCGCATGTACACTAGTCAAGTATTTGGAACTTCTTGAACAGCCATCTGCCCGAATTGGTTTCCACTTTTAGCAAATACAAACCTATTGACAATTTTTCTATATTAAGGCTATAACTAAAATCAGGCAAAGTAGTTACCTGCAACAACCTGCTGCCATTGAGGTTGAATACCCCAACCCTAGATATGGTCTCTGAGCAAGCAATTTGCATAATCCCTTTAGCAGGGTTTGGGTAAATGTTTAAGCCAATATCCAAATCGGTTTCGAAAATGAAATTGGGCAGAGAATCGTAAATAGTATCAAACCGCACCACCAGCGCTTCGGGCAAAACGGGGAATGCATTGGTATAGCCTGTCAATATAAACTGGCCAGGCTGGGGTTCGTTAACATTGCGGAGCAACCCATCCCAACTTTTAGCCCAGGTAATATCGCCGTCAATATTGAGCTTAAACAAATGACTATTGCAGCCTGTTGCTCCATCTAAGCAAGCCAAAAAACCAAAGTTTCGGTCTTGCATCTCAAAAGCCCTAAAATATAACCCGCCGGAAGGTATGCCCAAGCTCCGCTCCCACTCCAACACAAAGTTGCTATCAAATTTACGGGCATAAATACTATCGCTATAACTAATGGTGATAAACCCACCATCGTGCGTAAGGTCGAACCCATAACCAGAACCATCTCCCAATGTTGCACCAAAATAGCTGGTAAGTGAATCGCCGGTGCTATCTGCAATCAACAACCAAGGTTGGATAGCATTGCTGTCACGTTTCCAACCATAAAACCAAAGTTGTCCGTTCGCTTGTTCTTTAACTACAAACAATTCATCGTCATCACTAGGCCCGCCATAGGTTTGCTGCCATAATACCTGTCCACCCAAATCAAGCTTTGCGGCAAACGATTGAAAAGAGGTACCATTGCTGCAAAGCGTTTCTGAGAAAATACCTGTTACTATATAGCCATCGGCCACTTCGGTAATATTATAAACTTGGTTATTGCATTCAGCAAAGAAAAGGTGGGCAGTCCAAATAGTATCCAATTGCTGATTTACTTTGGCAACTACCATAGTATCATAGGCCAAGCCAGCGCGGTTGCCACCAAGGTAAAGGTAGTTTCCATCAGTTGTGGGCTCAACATAGCCGTTATAGGGGGTAGCATTGTAAGCATCAATAGAGTCGCCATTAGCATCTAGCAACAGCATGCGGCTTTGCCACCCCGCATTGCAGAGGTATGCAGTACTTATAAGGTAACCAGTCCCCATAGGTACAATACCATATCCCTCGTCGTAGCAAGCCGAGTCGCCAAAAACCTCCCTAAAAACTGTTTGACTGTGCGCAGCCTTGCCCCAAGCCAGCACTACCATCCACAATAATAGCCGTTGCCACATATTGCGCTAAAATAACAAGAATTAGACACATTAAATGATGTACGAAGTACGATTTACGAGGTACAATGTAAAGCAACCCTTGGATTAGCAAATTAGCACATCAATCAAAACACCTTTTGGTACAGTTCTTTACTTGGTTCTTCAGTAACTGGTTTGCGAGTTTCCAGTATTTCAAAGACGTTGTTTTTGATGTTGTGTGCGATGTCTCCTGTAGGTAAATCATTACAATCTAGACCAAAAGGATCTTCAATTTCGGCGGCCATCATCTCTAAACCAATAAAAGCAAAGAATACAATCATTACTATAGGAATGGTGAAATACCCAAAATCTTCGACCAACCCAAAAGGCAAGAATGCACCATAAAGCATTATAAAAAGTTTAATGTAAACGGCATAAGAGAAGGGTATAGGGGTTTTGCGGATACGCTCGCAAGCTCCTATTACATCAAGTAAATGGGTAATGGGTGGTTTAAGGTTAAGGATGTCTTCAGCAGTTATATCGCCCTTTTTAAAAGCATCCTGTATGTGGCCAAACATTAAGGATACGATATGGTTGGGTATATGGTTCTTGGTTTTGTAATGTTCTCGCTCTTCTGGTTGCATCAATATCAACTCATCAACATTCACGCCTGTGCGCAAGTGGTCGCGCAAGGCAATACAAAAATTGGCCATGTGCTTAGCAAAAAACTTACGGCTTTCTTCATCCTCTTTCGGGAAGGTAGCATGAACGGTAATGGCCAAATCGCGGCAAGTATTTACTAGCGCGCCCCATTGTTTGCGGCCTTCCCACCAACGCTCATAGGCTGTATTGGTGCGGTATACCAGCACTATACTTAGAGCAACGCCGAGCAGTGAATAAACACCAGTATTAGTACCCACATGCTGTATCAAGCCAAAGTGTAATACTACAAAACAGAATATGCCCGTAAACAAGCCCATAAGCATTACCGCACGCACTATTTTTTGTAGAGTCCAGCTGCGGTGCAGGTGCACCACGTCCTTCAACCAATTTTTGCTCGGTTCGTATATTACCATTTTGTCAATTTGAAAATTTGAGAATGTGCTAATTTGAAAATTCCCATTAATAACCCTCGCTATTTTAATCGACAACCTTTGCTACAATAAATATCCAATTTCAAATTTTCAAATTGGCTCACGTCCAAATTAATTAGTGTATATCATTATAATCTATTGCAGTCTTGCTATCTACCACTGGATTACGGGCCTCCAGTATTTCAAATACATTGTTCTTAATGGCATGAGCTATGTTGGCGGTTGGTAAATCGTTATTATCGTTGCCAAAAGGCTCTTCTATTTCTTCGGCCATTAACTCTAGCCCTACAAACGCAAAAAACACAATCATGGTCATGGGTATAGTCCAGTATCCAAAGTCTTCAACCAACCCCAACGGCAAAAACAAACCGTAAAAAATGATAAACATTTTAATATAGATTGCATACGAAAACGGAATAGGGGTTTTCTTTATTCGCTCACAGGCACCCAAAATATCAAGCAATGCCGTTATTTGTGGCTTAATATTGAGAAAGTCCATATCCCTAATTTCGCCATTACGGTAAGCCTGCTCAACCCTGTTGTAAAGCACGAAGGTGATGTAGTTAGGTATGTGATTTTTGGTTGCATAAAGCGCCCGCTCTTCCGGCTTCATGAGTATTAGCTCTTGCACCTGTGCACCATCTCGCAAATGCTCTTTGAAGGAAATACAGAAATTTGAAATGTGCTTGGCAAAAAACTTCCGAGTTTCCTTATCTTCTTCAGGCAAGGCCGCGTGCAGCATAATAGCCAAATTGCGACAGTTGTTTACCAATGCACCCCATTGTTTGCGGCCTTCCCACCACCTATCATAAGCGGTATTGGTTCGAAAAGCAAGCACAATACTAAGTGCTATGCCCAACAAAGAATAAACACCAGAACCCATTCTCAACGCGCCATGCAAATCAAAATAATCAACAATAACGCACAGCAAGGCGGTAGCCAACCCAATGCCTGCCACCGCCAGCAAAATTTTGCGCATGGTGGTACTTTCGTAAATGTGCGATAAATCGCGAAGCCAGTTTTTATTGGGTTGGTAGTTAATCATCGTTGCAAAGATTCAAAATTGATTGCGCATTGTTTATTTAAAAAATCGAAACTTTTTAAAACAACTTTGTCAAAATATGGGTTAGATTGCAAGGAATTAAGCGGTAATTAAGTATTGTCTCAATTTCATTTTTTTAAAAAACCACTGCCATTTTTGATTGACAAATATCACTTATTGCCCTCAAACATTCTCT
>CAIOSU010000145.1 GCA_903861055.1 uncultured bacterium | reverse complement strand
AGGTAAAAAGCTTGTGGTGCCTATCAATTGCAGAGCCGACGGTTGCAGTATTGATGTTCGCGACCTTGCAGCGGGGGTTTACCAGGTAGTTGTATCCGATGCAGATGGTAATGCCGTGTTGAAACTGGTAAAGAGCTTTGACTAAAAAATGTAAATGCCCTTGATGGAGTGCACCTGCAGCTACCTCCCCCTTTCCGGGCCTTTTAGCGCCCGTTTGGGTTAAATAGGAAGCGGGTTAATTTGAGGGTATTCAAGTAGTTCTCCTTATGGTAAGCCAGCTCTTTTCGTCGGGTAACAAATTGCTTAAAGCTCTCTAGCAGCGCATTCAGCGCGTTGTGATGATTATGGTTTAGACCACCGGTTTATTTCATCACTGCCATCACATTCCGGGCCTGCAACAAATGCCGCTGTATATGCGCAATGTGGAAACGATACGTATCGCCCAGCTTAAAGCGCAATATAGGGCCGAGCGTCGAGGTGATTTCATGCTTGTCGAGGTTTACTTTGCGGGCTCTTTTCAATAAATCAAGCAAATCGTTTAGATGGTCCAAAAACTCTTGCAAGGCTTGGTCGTTTTTGGTGGTTTGTTTGGCGGGGTTGTAGCTGCCTAGGGTGCTCATCGGTTTGCGAATGGTGCCGTCAGGCAGGGGTTTCATTACCATCATCATTTCGCCAAAGTAGCCCGCGGTAAAGGTGCTTTTGGGCTGTGTGCCGCCTTGCTCCACTTGTTTGCGTATGCGTGGCTGGTAGTAGCGGCTGTATATGTTCAAGTGCTCTAGGCAATCGTTTATGCTCCATTTGCCTGGGGCGGGCACCCAACTGAGCTGCTCTCTGCTGAGGGGTTTAAACTCTTGTTCCACCAAGCGTATCGCTTCTTTTACATCGGCTTCTAGTTCTTGCAACATCGGCTCAGTTTGGTAAGTAGCCATGGTATTTGTTTTGGTTTATGCTGCAAAGTTAGGGCGTTGTTTGCCGCTGCGCATTGATGTAGATCAAGTTTTGATTTACGATTTACGAAGTACGATTTACGATTGTGGAGTAAAAAAGCTAATCCGAAATTATTAACTCAATCGTATCTCGTAAATCGTACCTCGTACTTTTTTAGTCTTGTGTCTTGTGTCCTTCGGCTCCGCTCAGGATGACATTTCTTGCGTCTTGTGTCTCACTTGCCATCCTCCGCTTCAACCTGCTCAGCGTTTCGGGCTGTATGCCGAGGTAGGAGGCAATGTGTTTTTGGGTATATAGCTGAAAACAGTGTGGGCTTTGCTTAAGCAACCGAGCAAACCGCTCTTCGGCAGGCGCCGATAGCATCTCCACTTGCCGCACTAGCATCCCTACCAGCAAGTCTTCAAGGCCTAAGCGCGTCCAGCGCTCCATTTTTTGATAGCGGTCGTGCAGCTCAGTTATATCTTTATAGTTGCAGCGCAGCATGTGGCAGTCGCTAACGGCTTGGTTGTAAAAAGTAGCCTTTCGTCTGGTGAGGAAAGAGCCATAATCGCCGGTAAAGGTATTGTCGTAGCTAAAGGCCAGCGTTACATCCTCACCCTTTGGGGTAATGTGATATATGCGCGTTGCCCCGCTGATGATGAAGTAGATGTATTCTTCGGTTTGCCCGGGCACTATTTGGTGCTCACCTTTGGGCAGGTAGCGGTATTGCCATCGGCTGGCAATATCGGCCCACTCGGCATCGGTGAATGTCACCAATGCGTTCATTACTATGCGTAAAGCCTCTAGGCCGGTTTCGAGGGTGTGTGGCATGCTGTAAAGATATGAATTAGCCTGTTTTACCTATTAGGCCACTACAGTATAAACGCACTTGTTCTTCGTGCATAATCTGCAAAGGTTTTGTGGCCCATGTAATACTTCTGCGTCAAAGTTGCAGCCGAAACAATGGTAAGCAGAAAGGTAAATATATAATGGTGTTGATGGAAATGTACCAACGCCTCGTTGGCAATATAAATTATATCAGAATACAATCAACTTAAAGCCTAATTTGCCTCTTTTAATTCAATCCTTAACATTGTCTTAATGTGAAATCTGATAGGAGTGTCCTTATTCTTGCATTTCTTTGCCAAACTTAAGCTAGATATGAATTCTAGTCTTGGCTTTTACCTCTCAATTATCAACTGTATGGACCTTAACGGTTTTTTTCAGTTTCTGACTCCCAAGGACCGGAAATTTTTCCCCCTTTTTGAGCAAAATGGTCAACAACTCGTTCTTGGTGCCAAAACATTGGAAGATGTTTTGAACACTAGTGACCTAGATGCCCGAAATTTGCTAATTAAGGAACTAGTTAAACAGGAAGCCAAGGTCGATCAAATGACCGAAACACTTCTTAGCTTGTTGCACAACTCCTTCATAACTCCGTTTGATAGGGAAGATGTATATGCACTCATCAACTCGCTCAACCGTATTATGCACTTTATTACTCGCAGTGCCAAACGCATTGAAGTATACGATGTACAGCATATAAGTCCAGAGGTACGCAAATTGGGAACACTAATCAAAGAAAGCGCCGACGAGCTGCAAAAAATGTTGGTGGAAATGAACGGTGCCAAACACCCCAAAAAAATACTAAAGTCGCGAAACGCAATTGCCAAGCTTGAGCGCCAGTCAGATGAAGTTTACAGCTCTGCCGTTCGGGTGCTTTTTAGGGAAGAAACCAACGGGGTGAACTTGGTAAAAAACAAAGAGGTGCTATCGGCAATGGAAAACACCCTAGATAAAATAGACGGTGCTGCCCGCATACTGGAAAGTGTATTGATTAAATCGGCCTAATGCTCACGCTAGCAGTTATAATTATTATTGTTGCGCTGGTATACGACTTCCTAAACGGAATGAACGATGCGGCCAATTCTATAGCCACCATAGTTTCTACTAGGGTGCTTTCGCCACGTATGGCCGTAGTTTGGGCGGCGTTTTTCAATTTTGCGGCAATTTTTGTTTTCGGACTCAGCGTTGCTAATACTATTGGCAAAGGTATAGTGGTTCCTGAGGTTGTTTCGCAATACACTATTCTGGCGTCGCTTTTGGGTGCAGGCACTTGGGTACTGTTGTGTACTTTGCTTGGCTTACCTATTAGTGTGTCCCACGCGCTTATAGGAGGGCTTATAGGGCCCGCTTTGTTGGTTGGTGGCACTGGAGCTTTGGTAGCTAGTGGTATATTCAAAATATTGTTGTTCATAGTGCTCTCGCCGCTTATAGGGTTTATACTTGGTTATTTTATTATGGTAGCTACCCTATGGATATGCCGTACATTGCCCCCACAGAAGGTGGACGGCTTTTTTAGGGTAATGCAGTTAGTATCCTCCGCATTTTTCAGTTTAGGACATGGTGGTAACGATGCGCAAAAAACGATGGGCATTATGGCAATGTCGTTATATGCAGCAGGTATCACTACCGAATTTCACGTGCCTTTTTGGGTAGTAATTTCAGCCTATTCTGCTATTGCATTAGGTACCCTTGTTGGCGGTCAAAAGGTAATTAAAACCCTCGGTGTTGGCCTTACCGACCTGAAACCTATGGGTGGTTTTAGTGCCGAAACGGCTGGCGCGCTAACGCTGGCAGGAACGGCTGTGTTGGGTATACCTGTAAGCACTACCCACACCATAACAGGTGCTATTATGGGTGTTGGTGTTACCCGTCGTTTATCGGCTATTAAATGGGGCACAGCCATTAATATTGTGGCTGCTTGGGTGCTCACAATTCCGTTTTCAGCGCTAATGGCCATGTTGGTTTATTGGGTAATGAGCTTGTTTATAGCTGCTTAGATTATTACCGTTTTGGCCACCAAGGAATAAACCCATTCGTCTTGCGGGCATATTCCTCAAATTCTTTATTGCCTGCGTATTTCTTCTCTAGCATCGCCACGCCTGATACTTTGGTTAGTAGAAAGGTAAGGATAATGGGACTTATGATAGTTACGTACCAATACCCCGCGGGCAACACAAAAACCCAAATACCCCACCAAAGCAGCGCTTCGCCAAAGTAGTTAGGGTGGCGGGTGTAGCGCCAAAGGCCGCTTTGCATAATTTTGCCGCTGTTAGCCTGGTTTGCTTTAAATTGTGATTTCTGGTAATCGCCCACCGCCTCAAACAAAAAGCCGATTAGCCAAAGTACTATTCCAGTTATCGATACCCAATTTATAACAGCACTTGGGTTAGCCACAGCTATCATCAATGGTAAGGCTATTATGTACATAAAACCCCCTTGTAACATAAATATCTGAAAGAAGGCCCTAGGTACCACATATTTACCCCACTCTTTGCGCCATTGGACATAGCGGTAGTCTTCACCTACGTTGCGGTGCCTGCTAAAAATATAGCCCGATAGACGCAGGCCCCAAATGAAAACCATAGCTACTAGCGCTGCATGAAAAGTATTGATTGCTGGCAATAATAGCAGACCAGTGCTTATAACTACCAAAAAACCCATGCCCCAACCTATATCTACTATGCTGTTATCTTTTATTAAGGTAGCCCAAAAAAATACCACAACCATGTATACAAAAATGGCAGCGGCACTATAAAGCATTACTTCTATCATGTTTGTGGTTTATTGGGTAACAAGCCAAAAAGGGTATTGTTCTTCAAACAAAAAGCCCTTGTACACGGGCATGTACAAGGGCTTTAGTTTCATGGGTGTCTTCTTTTCTATTTATTTGCCTTGTGCAAGGTCTTCAATTAGTTCAGAAATCTCCAAAATGCGTTTTTTGTTTAGAGAGTAGTAAATGAATTTACCGTCGCGGGTGGTCTTTACCACACCAGCGCGGCGCAAAATGGCCAAATGCTGAGAAGCAACTGACTGCTCCAAGCGCAATTTCACGTAAATCTCGGTTACAGTAAGCTTTTTGCTGTCTTCCAACAAGTTGATAATTTGCTTGCGGAGTTTGTGGTTTACAGCCCTAAGGGTAAGAACTGCTTTGCGCAAAACGCCATAATCAAGAGTGATGTCTGCCTCTACACCATCTCCTTTAGTTAGCACTACTTTTTCTTGTGAATTCACCGCTGCCATTAGTTAAGGTTTTGTTTGTTTGAATAAATCGGGTTTACGAATATAGACAATTATTGCTTATTCCAACAGTGAAAAAACGTAGCTTAGCATAGAATTGGATTATTTATCTGTTTTTTAGCTAACCTATACTTCTTTAGTAAACAATGCTGATTTTTGAGGCTGTTTAATTGGAGTGGTTTTAAGATATATTGGTTCAAAATATGCTATTTCTTCAAAAGCTCGAATCTTGAATTTTTCTTCGGCAATATTTACAAGGTTCAATGCACTCAAATGGGCATTGCCATCAATGGTT
>CAIOSU010000144.1 GCA_903861055.1 uncultured bacterium | reverse complement strand
TGCTTTGGCAAAATAAAGGGCGGCCTGCTCGTAATACTGCTTATCGAAGCTGAGATACCCTAACATAATATACCCATTGAAATAGTCGGGATGCTTTTTAGTTTCGCGGTAAAGAACTTTAGTTGCTTTATTAAAAAAGCCATTAGCATAATACTCTTTGGCATCGTTCAGTACCTTATCCAGAGTGGCATTGCTCGGTTTAAACAAATCATCTAACTCCTGTTGGGCTTGGCCCAACATTGAGAAACTCATCAGTAAGATGACCATTAAAGCCCGCATAACAAGTAATGTTACCAAAAGATAGGAAGAAAATGCAGGTTTTGCAAGGACTTACATTCAGCAAAATTCAATTCATTTGAAAAAAACCAATTGCCTTATCTTTACGCTACTACCAAAACGAGCATAACAATGTGTACTCCAACCCGTACTTTGAAAGCGGCCACCGGAACCCAGCTAACCTGCAAAGGCTGGGTGCAAGAGGCTGCCCTCCGCATGTTGATGAACAACCTAGACCCCGACGTGGCCGAGCGCCCCGAAGACCTTATTGTTTATGGCGGCACGGGCAAAGCTGCCCGCAACTGGGAGGCTTTTGATTTGATTGTAAAAGCCCTAAAAGACCTAAACGAAGACGAAACGCTGCTAGTACAGAGCGGCAAGCCGGTGGGTATATTACCCACCCATAAAGATGCCCCAAGGGTATTGATAGCCAATAGCAACCTAGTAGGTAAATGGGCCAATTGGGAGCACTTCAGGGAGTTGGAGGCCAAAGGCCTGATGATGTATGGCCAAATGACCGCTGGTAGCTGGATTTACATTGGCTCGCAGGGTATTGTTCAAGGTACTTATGAAACGTACCTTTCGCTGGCCAATAAGCATTTTGGTGGCAGCCTTAAAGGCAAACTAAATGTAACTGCTGGCTTAGGCGGAATGGGCGGTGCCCAGCCGCTATCCATAACCATGAATGAGGGTGTATGCCTAGCTGCCGAAATGGAAGCGTGGCGCATTGAAAAACGCCTTGAAACCCGCTACATTGATGAAATGACGCACGATATTGATGCGGCCATAGATAGGGCGCTGGAGGCAAAAGCCAACAATGAGGCCGTATCAATAGGCGTGGTGTGCAATGCCGTTGATTTGCTGCAACGATTGATAGACCGAAACATAACCCCCGATACCCTTACCGACCAAACCAGTGCGCACGACGAAATGGTGGGCTATTTCCCCGAAGGATTATCAGTAGCGGCAGCCAAAACCTTACGTGAAAGCAACCCAAATGAATACCATAATCGCTCGTTGGATACGATGGTGAAACAAGTGACCCAAATGCTGGAATTGCAAAAACGAGGTGCCATTACCTTTGACTATGGTAACAACCTGCGCGGGCAAGCATTAGCGCATGGGTTAAAGGAGGCTTTCGGTTTTCCTGGGTTTGTGCCTGCTTATATACGTCCGCTTTTTTGCGAGGGCAAAGGCCCGTTCCGTTTTGTGGCTTTAAGCGGCGACCCACAAGATATTTATACCCTTGATGAAGAGCTAAAACGCCTCTTCCCTGCCGATAAAGGATTGCTGCGCTGGCTAGATATGGCCAAGGAGCGTATTGCCTTTCAAGGCCTGCCTGCGCGCATTTGTTGGTTAGGCATGGGCGATAGGGAAATAGCAGGTTTGGCATTTAATAAGCTAGTAGCCGAAGGCAAAGTAAGTGCCCCGATAGTAATTGGCCGCGACCATTTGGATACTGGCTCGGTAGCCTCGCCCAACCGCGAAACCGAAGCCATGCTCGATGGCAGCGATGCCGTGGCCGATTGGCCGATACTGAATGCCCTTATCAACACAGCTGGGGGTGCCAGTTGGGTTAGCTACCACCACGGTGGCGGGGTAGGCATGGGCTACTCGCTGCATGCGGGCATGGTTATAGTGGCCGACGGCACCGCCGATGCTGAGCGCCGCCTAAAACGGGTACTGCACAACGACCCAGCCATGGGCGTTATCCGACATGCCGATGCGGGCTATGATATTGCACAAGACACCGCTAGGAAATATAGGTTAGATATTAAGGAACGGTTGAAGTAAATTTAATAGCCACCATTGGAACAAAATGTCCAATTTGGCTATTTATGGACATAGGTGTATCTTTAATTAAAACAAAGTTCTAACTATGAACATAAGTTTCACGGAAAAGCAAGCCAAATACATTGCAGAGCAAGTTCAAAATGGAGACTTCCAGAATGCCAGTGAAGTGGTGCGCGATGCATTAAGGCTTCACGAGGTATATCGCCATAAAATAATTGAAGATTTAAAGGCTGAAATTGAAAAAGGCTGGGCTGGAGCTACTAGCACACGAACTGTTGAAGATATAATAAACGCAAAGCGCCCTAAGTCTTAGCTTCCATGATGAGTTCAAAACGAGTTTATGAACTATCAGCGGAAGCTGATATGGATTTGGAGGAAATTTTAGACTATACGCATCTTGAGTTTGGATTTGATCAAGCGGAAAAATATCTTACCGAACTTCTAGAAACTTTTTATCAATTATCAATCAATCCTAAAATAGGCAAAGAGCGCAATGAAATAAAAGTTGATTTAAGGAGCTTTCCCAAGGGTTAACACGTTATATTTTATAGAATTCTGGTAGACCGGATAAGAATTGTGAGGATAATGCATGGCAATAGGGACTTACCTATGCATTTAAAATAACAATTTTATCCGGCGCGTCATTTCATTAAACAAGACACTGAGAGACGTTATAGGTTAGATGTTAAGGAACGGTTGAAGTAAATACAGCCATTAATGCAATGCGCTCTAAGCTATAGCCAAACAGCAGCCACCTCTCAACTTTAAAAACCCAAGTACAATCGCTATCTTTGTGCTGACCGAATAACCAAACAACCAGCATGAAAAAGACCGGATGGTTTTACGCCATTTTAGTGGGGGCTATTGGCCTCATTATATGGCTCATGCTATCCAACGGGCCGCAAACAGCGTCCCCAATACAGCCATCAGCCCCCTTAAATACCAATATATTTGAGAGTGTTTGGAACAACCTAGCTGACCAGTTTCACCATCCGTTAGCCATACTTTTACTGCAAATCATCACCATTATATTGGCGGCCAGATTGCTGGGTACCCTGTTCCGCAAAATTGGCCAGCCCGCCGTAATCGGCGAAATAGTTGCAGGTATTGCCTTGGGACCATCGTTGCTAGGCTGGGTATGGCCCGAAGCTATGGCTTTTTTGTTTCCAGCCAACTCATTGGGCAATCTACAGTTTCTTAGCCAAATAGGGCTCTTGCTATTTATGTTCGTCATCGGTATGGAGCTAGATACTAAATCCATCCGCAACAAGGCCCAAGAAGCCATAATTATTAGCCATGCCAGTATAGTGGTACCCTTTGCGCTTGGTGTAGCAGTGTCATATTTACTCTATGAAAATTTTGCTGTACCAGGTATTTCTTTTGTAGCATTTGCACTGTTTATGGGCATTAGCATGAGTATTACGGCTTTTCCTGTGCTGGCGCGCATCGTGCAAGAGCGAGGGCTTACACGCACACCGTTGGGCAACCTTGCGCTTACCTGTGCCGCCGCCGACGATGTAACGGCTTGGTGCCTGCTGGCAGGCGTAATAGCTTTGGTAAAAGCTGGCGGCATGGCCCCTGCAGTGGTTACCATAGGGCTATCGGTGGCTTTTATAGTATTTATGTTTTGGGTGATTAAGCCTCTTTTAGCGCGTATAGCCAGTGGCCGCGAAAGCAAAGAAACCGTTAATAAACCGGTAGTTGCCATCATCTTCCTCACCCTGCTGGGCTCGGCATACGTTTCAGAAATTGTGGGCATCCACGCCCTCTTCGGGGCTTTTTTAGCAGGCGTAATCATGCCCGATAGTTTTAGCTTTAAAAAGGTAATAACCGATAAGATAGAAGATGTGGCCTTGGTGTTGCTGCTGCCGCTGTTTTTTGTGTTTACCGGCCTGCGCACCGAAATAGGAATGCTTAACACCACTGGTCTTTGGATTACCTGTCTAGGAGTAACAGCCGTTGCAGTGGCGGGCAAGTTGGGCGGTAGTGCGCTGGCCGCTCGCTTTTTGGGGCAAAGCTGGCACAACTCCCTCAGTATAGGTGTGTTAATGAACACGAGGGGTTTAATGGAGCTGGTAGTGCTCAACATCGGGTACGATTTGGGCATCCTCGGACCGCAAATATTCACTATGATGGTGTTTATGGCATTGTTTACCACCTTTATGACTGGCCCAGCTTTAAGCCTTGTTAATCGCTTTACCTTGGGCGAAGAATCCCGTGCAGCTAAACCAGCCGTGGGGCAAAACATTATGATATCTTTTGGCAGGCCAGGCATGGGCGCAAAGCTTTTGTGGTTTGCCCATGCTTTAGCAGGAAAAACAGGCGCCCATGTTTCGGCGCTGCACGTTTCCCCTATTAGTGATATCTCTCCTGCCGATGCCCACATTTTTGAAAAAGAGAGTTTTGCCGATATCCTCCAAGAATCGGCAAAGCTGCACTTGCCTGTGAGCACCTTATACCGAGCCAATGAAGATATTGACCAAGAAATAATGGAACAACACCATCGCCTGCAGCCTTCGTTATTGCTAATGGGCGGGGCCGAAACCATGTTCAGGGCGCAGCCTATGGGACTTAAAATACGGAAGGTATTAGGCCAGGTAGATTGCGACGTGCTTTTATTAAGCGATCATCACTTGGTTTCGCCCAACCGCATCGTAATAGGCTACTACGACCACAACGATTTGCCCCTGTTGCGGTATGCCCATCTGCTGGCACAATCACTGGGCGGTGCGGTAACAGTGCTTTTATTGGATACAGGACAACAAGATGCGGAGCGTGAAATAGCCAACCAAGGTTATAACTTTGCAAAAATAACTGGGCAAGGTTTGGAAGCCAAGTTTTTAAACAAGTTCCAGCTCTTGCTGCTTACCGCTCCTCGTTGGCAAGAAATCTTCCATCAAGAAACCGTAGATATTGAATCGCTGCCCTCTGTATTGGTGCTGCAAAAGGGCACTAAGGAGTTCCAATCGGCAGAAGTATTGGGCACCGCCAGCCAAGTGGCTTAATGGTTTGACAATGATTTTTTACTTCTCAATAATTAGTGGCAAGGTAAGTATATTGTAACAGGCTAGCATTATATTTGATTATGGTGCGTCAGTTAATTGTCCTGCTGTTTATAACCCTTGCTGCCTTTACCGCCCAAGCCGGCACATACCCATTTTATTACTACCTTACCCAGCATACCCAAAACCAACTACTATACAACCCGGCCTATGCTGGCAGCACCAACAAGCTGAATTTGCACTTGCATAGCATGACGGGGCTATTTAAAGTCACAGGCACGGCCAGTGCTATTAATCCTTTAAATGTGGGCTACGGGTCATTTGATAGGCCCTGCTCAACTATAAAAGGCGCTTGGGGGGCCTATGTGGTATTTAATGCACCCAATGTTGCTGGCACGTATTATACATTAAGCGCTGGCGGCAACTATGCTTACCGCTGGCAGATAAACGATGACCACCGCTTGCAGTTTGGTGCTAGTATTGCGTACCGTAGGTTTTTTGCCAACACGCAAGGCACCATAAGCGGCAACGACCCCATCATAACAGGCCGCGCCAGCAGCAACCACCTTGATTTTAGCCTAGGCGCTTGGTACCAATACAAAAAGCTGAATTCGGGCATATCCATTACGCATTTGGGCAACTTTCGTATCAATGGTATTGGAGGCAATTTTATTGGCAACTACAGTCCGGTAATGAATGCCTACTTGTCGTATGACATTGAGCTGATAGAAAAGCTGCATTTAGAACCCTACCTCTATTTTGCATCGGCAAGCACCAATAGCAATGCCACTAGTTTTGGCGAGAAAGCACAGTTTTTAGTAGGTTTTATGGCCGACTATGACAAGGCTCTATTTGCGGGCTTTGGCTACTCGGCCAACCAAGTTCTTAGCCCAACGGCTGGATTTCAATTAAAGAAGAAGTTCCGTTTTCAAGGAACGTACAACTGCATCAGTAACCAGCAAGATGCCTTTTTGCGCTACCACAACTTTGAGGTAAGCCTTACGGTGCAATTGGCGCCGAAGGAGCAAAAGCGCAATTCGAAAAAGGTTGATTAACTGTTCCAAATTTTCCAAGCGGCTTCAGCTTGCAGTTCCAGCATTTCTTGTCCGTTTTTAGCGATGGCACCCTGTGCCTTTCCTTTTTGAAGGAATAGCGTTTCAGCTGGGTTATACACCAAATCGAAGAGTAAATGCTGGCTGGTGATGTATTGGTAAGGTATTTCGGGGGCAGCCTCAACATTAGGGTACATACCCAATGGGGTAGTATTTACAATAATGGAATGCGCTTGTATTGCTTTCGCATTTATAGCCGCATACCCTATTTCCGCATCCTTTGGCTCTCTTGAAACCTGCTGTACCTCAATGCCCATTTGGGTTAAAGCAAACACCACTGCTTTGGATGAACCACCAGTACCTAGCACTAGTGCTTTGGTATGCTGGGGCTGAAGTAAAGGTTTTATTGAATCGCGGAAGCCAATGTAATCGGTGTTGTAGCCCTTGGTTTTGCCCTTGGTAAACTTTACGGTGTTTACGGCCCGTATCATCAACGCCGAGAAATCAATATCATCCAAAAAAGGAATAATGGATTGTTTGTGGGGGATGGTTACATTTAAACCCTTGAGGTTGGGGTTCGTTTGAAGCAACTGCGGGAACGATTGGATATTTTCTAGCTCAAAATTCTCATAAACGGCATTGGCAATGCCCTCCAGCTCAAACTTGCGGGTAAAATACCCTTTCGAAAACGAATGCCCCAAAGGGTAACCAATCAACCCAAACTGCCTCATGCTCTCACCATTCTTGGGGGTTACTCAATACATTTTGACACGCAACAACAATCAAAGAATGTTCCATAAAAAGAACCAGTAAATAACCAATAGTAAGCTAAAGCTACTGTTTTCGGTTGGAACGAGCAACAATGGTATTTGCCTTGCTTTTACAATAATTATCATTGACGCTATAAGTTTGCAACTATTCGTGTTAGTTTTGTCCGCATGGAATCTATAAAAGAAATTTTAGACTTCTTCCTTCATTTAGATGTACATCTTAATGATTGGGTGGCGGCATATGGCACACTTACTTATGTCATTCTGTTCCTGATTATTTTCATTGAAACAGGGCTTGTGGTTATGCCATTTTTGCCTGGCGATTCATTACTATTTGCATGCGGGGCATTAGCGGCTATTGATGGAAGCCCTTTGAATTTGTTTCTATTGTTTATAGTAATGTTAATAGCTGCTGTTTTGGGCGATGCAGTTAACTATTCCATCGGCAATTATTTGGGCCCTAAGGTTTTTAAGCGTGATTATCGTTTTCTTAAGAAAGATTACTTACTGAAAACAGAGGCTTTTTACGAAAAGTATGGCGGCAAAACTATTATTATTGCGCGCTTTATGCCTATCATACGCACGTTTGCCCCATTTGTGGCTGGTGTAGGATCTATGAAATATGGCCGCTTCTTTTCTTATAATGTTATCGGGGCATTTTTATGGGTTGCAGGTTTTTTAATAATTGGCTATTTGTTTGGCAACCTGCCAGCAGTTAAGAAAAACTTTACGCTGGTTGTATTTGGTATCATTTTTTTATCAGTGCTTCCACCCTTTCTCGAGTATTTCAGGAGCAGATACCTTAAGCCAAAAGCACAGTAATAAAAGCAATGGTCTTTTCGTCATTGCGAAAGCCTGTCATTACGAACTATAACCAATAAGCTTGCTAGGCTTGAAGCAACTATTCTCACTGCCATGGCAGTAATCCCCTGACCGTTGCCGTGAATTGACAAACTCGCACTAACGTAAAATGCATATTACGTTGCGATGTATCGGTTTCTAATCATCTTGCTCCGTGGCAGGGGGTTGCTTCGTCGTTCAGTTGCTCCGCAACTTCTCTCCTCGCAATGACGGTTGGGGGACGCAAAAAAGGCACCCTTCCGAGTGCCTCTCCATTATTCTTATATCTTTCGCTAGTTACTAGTCACTAACGACTAGATTATTTACGGTATTGCTCAATCAGCGCAGCTACGGTATCGTCGTGCTCCATGTATGGGGTAATTTCCCACATCAAGTCGTGGCTATCAAAGTCTTGCAGCAAGGCACGCTCTAAGTTCACCAAAGCCTCGTTACGGTTACCAATTTGATAGT
>CAIOSU010000143.1 GCA_903861055.1 uncultured bacterium | reverse complement strand
AGCTTGTTGAAATTTGCGGGCATCAATCAATCATACTACGATTTTGTTCGTGAGAACTGGAATACCAACATCTTTACCAAGAGCACAGGATTGAACCTATTTGGTCACTTCTGGGATCGCTCGGTGCACGATGGCGTATTTACTTATACCCCAACAGTAACCGTTACAGCAGGCACTGTAGATGTTGCCTCCGCGGGAGCTGCAGCGTTGAAAAACGTAAAATCGGGTGGCCTTGAAGTAGTAATGTACGAAAAGACCGCCATTGGTGATGGTAAGGATACTGACAACCCTTGGTTGCAAGAATTGCCAGATCCGGTATCTAAAATAACTTGGGACAACTACGCTTGCGTATCCCTTAAGTTTGCTGAAGCTAACGGACTTGACTTTACTGCCGACCGCACTCGTAAGAGCTACGGCCGCACGGTACAAACCATTAAGCTTACCGTAAATGGTGTTGAAGTTGAATTGCCAGTGCACATTCAGCCAGGTATGCCTGATGGTACTATTGCGGTAGCGTTAGGCTATGGTCGCGAGGTGGTAGGCAAAGCTGGCGAAGTAGGAGCCAATGTTTATCCTTTCCTTACTAAGTATAGCAATGGTGGCCAAAGCCGCTATGCTAACGATGCGAGTTTTACGGTAACTGGTAACGACTACAAACTAGGTCAAACACAAACACACTTTAGCGTAAGCGACGGTTTGAACCAACGCGGCATAGTAAAAACTACTACGCTAGAAGAATATGCTCACGACCCTGCCTCTGGCAATCTAGACCGTGCGCACGTGAAAGAGCACTTGCAAACATTGTATGGCTACCACGAGTTTCCTGGTCACAAATGGGGAATGGGCATTGACCTAAACGCATGTTTTGGTTGCGGTGCTTGCATAGTTGCTTGTAATGCCGAAAACAATATACCAGTAGTAGGAAAGAAAGAAATAACCTTGTATCGCGAGATGCACTGGTTGCGTATTGACCGCTACTACTTTGGCGATGTTGAGAACCCATCAGCGGTGTTCCAACCGATGATGTGCCAACATTGCGAAAACGCACCATGCGAAAACGTTTGCCCAGTATCGGCAACCAACCACAGTAGCGAAGGCTTGAACCAAATGGCCTACAACCGCTGTATCGGTACCCGTTATTGCGCCAACAACTGCCCATATAAAGTACGTCGTTTCAACTGGTTCGATTACTGGGGTGCCGATAGCTTTACGCTTACTGGTGCACTTGAAAACAACTACGATCCACACCAAATGACAGGTGACCTTACCCGCATGGTATTGAACCCTGATGTAACAGTTCGTTCTCGTGGCGTAATGGAGAAATGTTCTTTCTGCGTGCAGCGCATACAAGAGGGCAAACTTACCGCCAAAAAACAAGGTCGTAAACTGCAAGATGGTGACATCAAAACAGCTTGCCAAAGCGCTTGTGTAACTGGTGCTATTGTATTTGGTGATGTAAACAACCCAGAATCTGCAGCAACATTGATGAGCAACAACGAGCGCGGGTTTAAAGTTATCGAGGAAATACACACGCTTCCGTCTATTACTTACCTTACCCGGGTGCGTAATATCAACGACAAAGAGCAATTGAAAGCAGTAAACCTGTTGAGCAATAATACCATGCATCCGCCCGGAGCTGAGGCACACCACACTGGTGGTGAGGCACACGGCACTGAAGCGCCTGCATCGCACGACAGTCATAGTGAAGAAGGACATCATTAATTAGAAATAACAAATAACACAGCATGGGATCTTACGAATCACCCATACGCGAGCCTCTGATACTTGGTGATAAGGATTACAAACAAATCACCACGGATATAGTAAGAAGCACGCAAGGTTTTCCGCCATTGAGTTGGGTAATTGCTATTAGCATTGCCGGAAGTTTGGCCGCATTCTACTTTTTCTGTGTAGCGTGGACCGTGTATTACGGTATCGGCGTATGGAACTTGAACAAGACGGTAGGTTGGGCTTATGACATTACCAACTTCGTTTGGTGGGTAGGTATTGGCCACGCTGGTACTCTTATCTCGGCGGTATTGTTGTTGTTCCGCCAAAAGTGGCGTACCGGTATCAACCGCGCTGCAGAAGCGATGACCATCTTTGCGGTTATATGCGCAGCACAGTTTCCAGGTATCCACATGGGTCGTCCATGGATGGCGTTCTTTATCTTCCCTTATCCAAACTCACGCGGTCCGCTTTGGCCTAACTTCCAATCGCCGTTAATGTGGGACGTATTTGCCATTTCTACTTACTTCACCGTATCGCTGTTGTTCTGGTACTCTGGTTTGTTGCCTGATTTTGGTACCATCCGCGACCGCTCTAAAGGAAAAATTCGCAAAGCTATATACAATGCGCTTAGCTTCGGCTGGCGCGGCGAAGCCAAACACTGGCAACGCTTTGAATCATTATCACTGGTACTTGCAGGTCTATCAACCCCTCTGGTATTATCAGTACACACGATTGTATCATTTGACTTTGCAACATCGGTTATACCTGGCTGGCACACCACCATTTTCCCTCCGTACTTCGTTGCAGGTGCTATCTTCTCTGGCTTTGCGATGGTATTAACGTTAATGTTGATTACCCGCAAGGTTTTGAAGCTAGAAGATTATATTACCATTGCTCACATTGAAGCAATGAACAAAATCATCCTACTAACAGGTTCTATTGTAGGTATAGCTTATATTACTGAATTGTGGACTGCCTGGTACTCTGGTTTCATTTACGAGTGGTTTGCATTCTACAACCGCGCATTGGGCCCTATGGCTTGGGCATACTATATCATGATGACCTGCAACGTAATCAGCCCGCAGTTCTTCTGGATTAAAAAACTACGCCGCAACTTATACCTAACGTTTTTCCTATCTATCACCGTTAATATCGGTATGTGGTTCGAGCGTTTTGTAATCATCGTAACTTCTTTGTACCGCGATTATATCCCATCAAGTTGGGCCGATTACTACCCAAGTTGGGTTGAAGTAGGTATCTATGTGGGTACCATCGGGTTGTTCTTTACCTTGTTCTTGTTGTTTGCTAGGGCATTCCCGGTAATAGCTATAGCCGAGGTAAAATCAATCTTGAAATCATCAGGTGCTGCTGCCCGTGTTAAACAGAAAGCAAAAGATGATGCAATGGCCAAAGGCGGTTATGCTGAAGGTGGAGACCTAGCTGGTGCTCACCACGATGTAAAAATTGACTAATTAAGAAACAAGCTACATCCAATGGATAAATACGTAGTAGGACTGTACGATGACGAAGAAGTGTTGCTTTCTGCCGTTAAGAAAGTAAAGCAAGCTGGCTTCAATATCCACGAAGTGGTTACACCATTTCCGGTTCACGGATTAGATGACGCACTTGGTCACAGACAAAGCCGTTTGCATACGGTAGGATTTGTTGGCGGTGCTACTGGTTTCACTATTGCCATTTCATTTATGATTTGGGCAGCAACCTCTAGTTACCCTACCAACTATGGTGGTAAGCCTTATTTGTCATTACCTTCTTACATACCTATCACTTTTGAGTTGACTGTATTGTTTGCAGCCATATCAATGGTAGTAGCCTTTTTTATACGTTGTGGATTATCTATTTCCGCTAAACCGAAAATTTATGACGAACGCACTACCGATTATTTGTTCGGTATGGCCATAAAGGTAACGGAAGATACCACTCCTGAAGATTACTCACGCATCAACGATACCTTCACCAAAACAGGTGTAGCCGAAATCAAAGTGCGTGATTTTGATGAAGAGAAATAATAAATGAAAGATAACCACCTGGTTGACATGAATATTCATCAAACAGTACGATTGAGCCTTGTAGGTGCCCTAATGTTGGCCCTTGCATCTTGTGGCAGCGACAACCGCACCCCAGGACGCACTTTTGTGCCAGATATGGCATACTCTCAGGCTTACGAAACATACACCAAAAACCCATCATTTGGCAAGGATAGCCTTGGTGCGGTAGATAGCTTTGAGGCTCGCTTGCCCGTAGCGCACACAATTGCTAGAGGTTTGTTGCCAGCCACCAATATTGGCGATGATAAAGTGTTGGCCTCGTATTTATACAAAACCCATTATGCCAATACTGATAGCAACTATCTTGCTTCTACCAACAATTTGAAGAACCCTTTCCAACCTGAAAAAGAAGTATTGGATCGTGGTAAATACCTTTACACCATACACTGTATGGTATGCCATGGCGAGAAAGGCTTGGGAGACGGCAGTATTGTGCAAACTCAAGCCTACCCACCTGTACCATCTTATGCAGATCGTTTACCTACCATTTCGGAAGGACAAATGTTCCATAGTATTACCTATGGTAAAAACTTAATGGGTAGCTATTCATACGTTTTAACTACCGATGATAGGTGGAAGGTTATTTACTACATTCAACAATTGGTAAACGTAGGACCATTTGCTAAAAATGCAGCCACTACCGCGGCAGCAGCTCCAGCAGATAGCACCGCAACCGGTAACTAATAAATAACGACGCAACATCCCAATAAACTATAAGCGCATTTCGCAATGACTGAAACATATAATTTTTCATCCGGACTCAAAAAAACCGCAGCCTTATTTCTAGGTATCGGTCTTTTGGCTGTCATCGTTGGGGCTCTCCTAGCCGGTGGACACGGTATTGACAGGGTATGGTCGAACTTATTGATCGATACCTATTATTTTACAGGCATCGGCCTTGCTTCTATATTTCTTATTGCAGCCCACCAAATT
>CAIOSU010000142.1 GCA_903861055.1 uncultured bacterium | reverse complement strand
CAGACAGAGTTTATAGCCATTGCCTATTCCGATATTTTTGGCACCGGTATCGACCGCAACAGCCTCGATTTGCTGTTGGCACCGTACTCGGCTTTTGGCGACCAGAAGTTGATTGAGCAAATGATCATTAAAAGCTTTTTGAACGTACCCGGTGCCGATGTGCCACCAAAAACGGTAATGGATGCAGACGTTACTAAGTTTATAACCGATGCGTACGTGAAGTTTTTGGCACGCAAGCCCGATGAGTTTGAGCTATGGCATTTTCAGAAAGTGCTTAACGACGACCCTACCATAACACCCGATATGTTTTATTTTGCCATGCTCACCAGCAACGAGTACCGCTACTACTAAAACTGCCCACATGAAAAGAAGAGATTTCATATTGAAAAGTGCCATGGCAGCTGGTGCTGTAACGTTGCCATACATTTTGCCAACGGGCAGGCTGTTTGCTGCTACAGGCAGCCGTATAGCCAACCACGTGGTATTCTGTATGTTTGCGGGCGGTGTGCGCAATATAGAGAGCATGCACAAAGCCGATGGTAACTTAATGCCCAATATGCTTGTAGGTAACGAAAGTATCAGCAGCGACATTGCGCCAGGTATGACGAGCCTTCCCGCGCCAACCAGCGCAAGGCTCCAAACGTTGGGCACTTTATTTAAAGAGTTTAGATACAAACAAGGCCCAACAGGTCACTTTGGCGGCCATAATACGGTGCTTACTGGCCGATATGACGAGACGGTTTCGCTTTCGCAACGCCCTAAGTATCCAACCATATTTGAGTTATACCGAAAGCACAGCAGCCCAGAGCAAGCTGCATTGAACAGTTGGTGGATAAGCAATAGCCTTGGCCCCTACCCTTCACTTAACTTTAGTGACGACCCAGAGTACGGTGCATTATACGGTGCAAACTACGCCCAGCCTGCATCAATAATAACAGGCATGCCCCAAAACCCCATTCAGCTAGATGATGTAAAGCTTGAAAAAGTAGCGGCTATGCGCCAGTTTATGGACAATAGCTTTACTACAAACGTTACAGCCCAAGATGCAGGAATAACGAATACTTTGGCCAACCGCAAACGCATTGAAGAGTTCCTGCGCTTTGAATATGACAATGCCGTTTCTGGCCAGTATAACAACTTTTGGGGATTATCTCAAAATAGCATCAACAATGACCAGGTAACGGTTTTATTTGCAGAAAAAGTGATAAAAGAATTTAAGCCCGAGTTGTTGGTAGTAAACATGCAAGACGTAGATACTTGCCACCAAAACTTTACTGGGTATGCCAACAACATCCGCAAAGCTGATTTTGCAGTAGCTAAGCTATGGGAGGCCATACAAAGTACTCCTGGCATGGCCAACGATACTATACTGATAGTAGCACCAGAGCACGGTAGAAACTTGCAGCCTAATACCATTATTGACCGATATGGCCGCTATGCACTAGACCACACCAGCGACGATACCAGCCGTGAGATTTTCTGCTTAATTGCTGGGCCGCCAGACAAGGTAAAGCAAAACCAATTGATAACGCAGGTAGTTGGCGAAAGCACCGATATTGTACCTACCATAGCTAATATACTCGGGTTTAATAACGAAATACCTAGTGGCCGATTAACAGGCAGGCATTTGGGCGAAGCTTTTTACTAAATACGAAATGTAACATGAGCAAGTTGAAAATTCAAATGGACATTACGCAATGAAACAGTTGCCCTACATATTTGCAATAATTGCAGTTGCATTCATTGCTTCTTGCGAGAAGCCCGGTGATGCACCATACAACCCCTATGACGATGTGGTGTATACAACCCCACCAGCTCCGGTTGATACTTTGCAACCCAATACACTCGCTTGGCTGCAAAAGAACATATTCGAGACCCGTTGTGCTGGACCAGGTTGCCACGATGGTAATTTCGAGCCCGATTTCCGCACTATTGAAAGTTCTTACGCCACTTTGGTGTATCACCCAATAGTAAAAAACAACCAAGATTCTAGCTTCCAATATAGAGTAGTACCCGGCGATACCGCAAACTCGGTGCTACACGAGCGCATTACCAATTGCTGCTTTGTGGGTGTAAACGACCGCATGCCACAAGATAACATTGGCGTGCCGCTGGAGCAAAACTATGTGGATGCCATAGCCGCTTGGATAATGGCTGGCGCCCCCGATATGATGGGCCAAACACAACAGCTACCTAACCTTAAGCCCAGAATTGATTATTATCTGGCAGCTAATTCGGATTACACGGTAGAATTATCCAAGAAAAACAACCGGATTGATTCAATAAACTACAACCCATTTATAGTAAGCACGGGCACCACCATCAATATGGTGCTGTTTGTGTCTGACGACAACACGCCCCAAAACCAGTTGCTATACAACAAGCTTCGCACCTCTTATAACGAAAATGACTTTAGCACGGCTGCAGCAGGATATAGCGAGGTAAACGCTTCATTCGTGAATCTTGGCGGCGCTGGTCAATTTTGGATAGCAACCCTCAACACATCTAATTTCGCGGCTGGAAGCATCGTTTATATGCGCTACTATACGCAGGACAATGCCGCTGGCCCAATAGTAGAAATGCCAACAACCAGCATGATATTGCCTTACAAAACCTATTGGAGCTTTTATATACAGCCATGAAGCAGTATTGGATAGTTATACTCGGCGTAATACTTAGTGTCTTTGCATCGTGCAGCAAAGACGATGAAGAATTAAGTAAAGTGCCATCGTTGACCTTTGTTAGCGTTTCGCCAACTACCGCAGTACAATATGCTGATTCGGTAACCATTGTGCTAGCCTACGAAGACGGCGATGGCGACCTTGGCAGCAACGACCCAGATATTAAGAACCTGTACCTTACCGACTCGCGCAACGGCGTGGTATACGAGTTTAGGGTAAAGCAGTTAGCACCCACAAACAGCACCATAGCCATTAAAGGTACCCTCTCAGTGGTATTAGATAGGGTCGGATTGATTGGATTAGGGGCAGCAGAAACAGCCACTTACAGCATTTACATGACCGATAGGGCTGGCAACCAAAGCAATGTCGTTACCAGCAGTGCCGTAACTATTCAACCTTAGCCTCTAACTTAACCTTCAGCTTTAGTAGTTTGCAGCAATTGGTTGTGAATATTAAGCACCTGCGGTATCAATGCAGCTTCGCCATCGTTGGCAATGATGTAATCGGCCAACGCAACTTTCTGCTCCTCGCTCCATTGGTTGGCAATACGGTCTCTTACTTGTTCCTCGGTAACATTATCGCGCCCCATTACTCTCGCTATCCGAACCTCTAGCGGGGCGGTAACTACAATAACCTTGTGCAGTGATTGGTACGATCCAGTTTCGAACAGCAAGGCAGCCTCTCGCAGGGTATAAGGGACCGAGCTATGTGCCATCTGCCAAGCAAGAGTATCTTGCGCCACGGCTGGATGCACTAAGGCATTCAGTTTGGCTAGTTGTTCTTTATCAGCAAAAACCCGAGAGGCGAGCAATACCCTGTCAAGTTGCCCATCTTTATAAATATCGGTGCCAAAGGTATCTTTAAGGGCAAGTACTAGGTTCAAGTCGTGGTGCATGAGGTACTTTGCCCGGTCGTCGGCATAGTAAATGGGCACACTAAGCACCTCAAAAATTTTACAAACGGTGCTTTTACCGCTACCTATTCCCCCTGTTATACCTACAAGTAGCATCAGTTGTACACTATAAATTCAATATTAAAAGGCTCAAAGCTGCTAATTTTCATAAAACTTGGATAGCCGCTTAGTTTTACCTCTACAAACCTATCCTGCTTTAGGTTAATGTTCTTAAAGTCTGCTGTGGCTTTAAGAGTAGCATTCCGCGCCGCTTCAAGGTTACTCAAACCCACATGCACAAACACTTTAACGGTTTTAGGGTAAGGTGTTATCTGCTTATTACGAGGTACATTTAACAGCTCAATTTCAACTTCGCGGGTAAGTTGCGTAAACGGCTCCACTTCAATATTATATTTAACCTTGGTTTGTGCCAGCGATACCGAACTATAATAGGGTTTCTGCAGGGCAATTTCGCCATTCTTACTTTCAGCAATCTCTTTAAACTTCATGGGCTGAGTATACCACTGCTGCAGCGTATCCAATACACTTTCGGGGCCGATTACCGTTACCGAATCGGGAGATAAAACCGGCAAACCCCTACCCTCATATTGTTTGGCATACGATACGGTGCCACTTATTACAATGGGTACTTTTTTAGTGGTCTTTTTCTCAAACTGCAAGTAAATGGTATCTGGCGAAAAGCTCAATAACTTGTACCCTAGCGGCATATCGCCAGCCAATTCGTTTTCGAGTGCACTGGCCAAAACAAAGGGCTGGTTCATGTTTTCGCGATAGGAAATAGGTAACGAAATCCGTACAATTCGGAACCGGGCTAAAATAATTTTAAACCCCGTAGCATTCACCATTATTTCGCTTTTGGTAGGCAACTCCCTAACGGCTACCTTATCATCGGGCAAATTAGAGTAAGTGAGGGTAACAGGCACGCGCCAGTTATACGAATCGGATAGTTTAATGAGTAGCCATAAAAAAGCAGCGATACCCACGCAAAGCACGAGTATCGCTGTATTTCTTGAAGTTCCAACCGAACCGGTTTTTCTCGGTAACTTGTCTTCCGGGCCTTTCGGAGCTTCCATAATGTTAAATTATTAATTTTCCTCTACAGTAGCTACTTCCTCTTTTTTATTGTTTGGTGCAGCAGTTATAGCCGCTTTTGTAAAATCGTACGAAATCGCCGATTTTTCAATTTTTAGCTTGGTACTAGCATCAACTTCAATCAAAAACGAATCGTCGGCTACTTTAAGCACTTTTCCGTGGATACCGCCGATGGTAACAACTTTGTCACCTTTCTTCAATCCATCCAAAAAAGTCTTCTGTTCTTTGGCTTTCTTACTCTGGGGGCGAATCATGAAAAAATAAAACACGATCATTACGGCACCCATCATCACAAACATCGACCATGGACTGCCACCCTGCGGATTTCCCGCCATCAAGAACAAACTCTGAAAATTTACCATTTCGTGTATATCCCTCAATTATTTAGCTGCTGGCGCTTCGCCACCTTCCACTTCGCTCATTACATTCAACACGGTAGTGCTTGGGTCGGTATTGGCAGTAATGGTAACTTGCTTTTGTTGCATGCCAGTTTTGCCTTTGCTATCAAAAGAAACTTTGATTTCGCCTTTACCACCTGGAGGAATTGGCTCGGTTGGGTAGTAAGGAACAGTGCAACCGCAAGAACCTTTAGCGTCGCTAATGATAAAGTCATTAGTACCGGTGTTGGTAAATGTGAAGGTATGCTCTTGTACAGTGCCTTCTTTAATTTTACCCCAGTTGTGTTCCATTTGGTCAAAAGTAACGGTGGTAGTTGGGCCTGTAGGTACAGGGTTTTCCATACCAGTGTTCGGGTTGTTCACTGCATCGGTGTTCACCGCAGTTGAATCAGTTGGGGTAGTAGCTGTGTCGCCTCCCTCTGTACCGCTCTCGCAAGACGCAAAGAAAAAGCCTGCAGCGAGCACTAGAAATAATGCCTTCTTCATTTTTCTTGTTTTTAGTTTGTTTTAAGTTTCAATGTGCAAATTTATAAAATTGGACAACAAAAAAGGTGTTTTGGTACTATTTCTTAACCTTTTTTAACCTTGCAGTCCTCTTCCGCTTTTTCTGATACTGCCGCTATCTTTCAGCTCCTTCATTATTTTATCTAAAACGCCGTTTACAAAATCCTTGCTTTTTGGGGTGCTGTATAGCTTTGCTATTTCAATATACTCGTTTATAGTCACTTTTACGGGTATCATCGGGAAGTATAATAGCTCACAAAGCGCCATTTTCATTAATATCAAATCGAGGATGGCTATACGCTCTACATCCCAGTTTTCGAGTTTTGGCTCTATCAATTCCGAAAAATAGGATTGGTGGTCGAGGGTAAATTGAAACAATTCATTCACAAACTCCCTATCATCCACTTCTACATTTAGGTCGGTTATTTTATCTAGCGACTTTCCGATAGTATAATTCTCCAAAAAGTCGTTCAATCTATAGGTCACCACTTGGTGGTCGTCAATCCAGTTCGAGAATTCTTCTTCTAAGTGTTGGGTAAAAACTTCGCTAGGTAATAGAATCTTGTTAAAAAGAAACTTAATGATTTTAACATGCTCTTTTACCGATGGGTTGGGCATCTCAATATATACTTTGTATTCAGGGGCAACGGCAAGCTCCCTAAAAAACTTACGGTTGGCATCATCAAACTCAATCTTATCAACCTTATACTTATTCAGTTCGTTGTTGAATAGCTTATGCTGCTCCAGTTCTAGTATAAATTCGTTCTCGGCCAGGCGGGTACTAAAAGATAAATCGGCGGCGGTAGGTAGGTGTTTTGCCCCTTTCATATCGGCCTCTTTTTGGGCATATTGGGCAACCTTACGCAAAAAATAGAGGATGTATAGGCCCAACTCATAGGTTTGGGTTACGTTGGCCAACAGCGATTGTTTGGCAGCCGAAGGGCTGTTAAACGAACCCCGCTCGTGGGCATAAATGAACTGCATTACCTTAACGCGTAAATTCCGTCTGCTCAACATAGGGGCCAATCATTTAAAAAGAACAATGCTTTCCATCTTTCAAGGCTGCAAAAATCCACATTTTTTAGAGAATAAGCAACAATGCTTTTGATAATTGCATAGCTGCTGGGTTCATATTACCTGAAATTAATGAAGATGAAACCGATGTTGATGGCCTACAATGTATAAAGCAGCCCAACCCCACCCCAAATGCAGGCTGTTGAGCACTGCGTTTAAAGTTGTAGCTGCAGTATTGTTGTTTACGCAAATAGGATTATACCGCTGGTTTTGGGGCTGTTTGGCAATTAAAAACTTTCTAGCACATTATGAACACTTTATGCATTTCAGCTGCCCAATTGCCCTAATATACTGCCAGCAGCGAAACCAAAGATTGTGCAGCCCGTATCAATGGCAGACTGCAATAACTACCTACAACAAAACATAATGCAGCAAACGATACTAGTAGGGATATAGGAAAGTAGATACGAGGCGAAGGATATTGAAGTGCTTTTCATGGGTTGGTCAACTAGGCACATATACCACGGGCGGTGTATGTGCCTAGTTAATTTACGTATTAATACGTAGAGAAAACCTTTGGAGATAGTATTATATTTACGCTCATGACGGCTTTATACGAAAGTGGTGACCCTAAGTGCCTAGTGGCAATACTTAGTAACAATGGTTTTTTTTATCAAAAACTTGGAATTGAAAAGTACAGGCTGTCATTGGAGTTACTGAAACCGAAAGAATACGAACTACTTCGCGCTAATGCCTCGGAAAGTGAATACCTCAATTTGGCGGATGTAATAGGTAAAGCGATTTCGAATCCGATTTTAGAAAACTTACTGGCAAAGAAGCTAACTGCTGCCGAAGCGGAGCTTGTATCAACCGGTATGCTGTATTCCCCCGCAATTGAACAGCAAAACTATTCTACTCCATTAGAAAGCCACCAAGATGCTACTCGATACGAGTTGGCCATAAAAGGCATGACCGATGGCCTTTGGGATTGGAACATCTTGACCGACGAAGTTACATACTCGAAGCAATGGAAAAAAATGCTTGGCTTTGCAGAGCATGAACTGGAAAACAAATTGCATACTTGGCAGCGCCTGATGCACCCTGATGATGCAGAGAAAACCACTCAAATTGTACAAAATTACCTAACCAAGCAAACCCCCTACCTGTATCATTTAACTCGTTTTTTGCACAAAAATGGTTCTTACCGGTTGATTGTTTGCCGTGGATACATGGAATTGGATAAAGACGGTAAGCCTGTTAGAATGGTTGGCTCACATACCGATGTAACTCGAGTAT
>CAIOSU010000141.1 GCA_903861055.1 uncultured bacterium | reverse complement strand
TTTCGATACGGCATTGGGGTTGAGCGCCGACTCAATTACCGGAAGATACTTGAGCTCTATAGGCATATTGCGCCTATCTAGCGCTTCTTCGAAAATAGGGAAATACAACTCGGCCATACCCAACATCCGCTTCACTTGGTCTCGTTTGCGAAGCGTGTATAAATCAATATAAGCCTTTACATAAGGGTTATATGCCAAAGGAATAACAACGGGCATGTGCGCCATGTTGCTAATAATTATCGAATCGGAATAATCGGGAAAGCTCACGGTATCGAATGCAAAGCGCTGTTGTATAAACAAACTATCGTTGTACTTGTAGCAACCGCTGTACAGACAATTGGTAAGGCTATCAAGTGCATCTATTATAAAATAGGTTTCCTGCACCGTAGCTTCGGCCAGCGAATCTTCACCTACTGGCAGATCTACAAGAACCTCTACTTCGCGAAAAGTGTCGTTTTGCTGCGCATAAAGGGTATTTATGCCAACCATTAGTTGCACTGCAAAAAAACTAATTAAGATACTTTTCATGCCAAAAGGATTATAAACTAGATTGCAACGATTAAAGTAACAGCCTCTAAAGCTATATGCTTTAACGCAAAAAACTCGTTAAAATTAACTAAAATTTGTCGCTTTTATTGCCAAGCAACTGTTTCGAAAAAGCCAACAAGGCCGATTCGCTGAATTTATTGCCCATTAATTGCAACCCGAAGGGCAAACCATTTGGGTGCTTCCATATTGGTATTGAAACGGCTGGCAAGCCTGTTAAATTGGCTTGAACTGTAAAAATATCTGCCAAATACATTGCAATTGGGTCGGTCACTTTTTCGCCGATGGTAAATGCAGTAGTTGGGGCACTTGGTAAGATAATAAAATCAAAATTGCTGAGCACCTGCAAGGTAGCATCGCGTATCAATCTTCTTGCTTTTTGAGCCTTACCATAGTAGGCGTCGTAGTAGCCTGCACTTAGTACAAAGGTACCCAGCATAATCCGCCTTTTAACCTCTGTGCCAAAGCCCTGTGTGCGCGATAGCGTATAAACCTCATCTGCAGTATGGGCGTCGGGGCTGCGGTAGCCATAATGCACCCCATCATATCGAGATAAGTTTGACGATGCCTCGGCAGTGGTAAGCACATAATAAGTCGGCACCAAAAAATCAAGGTACGGAAAGCTAACAGGCTCAACAACATGCCCATCGGCCCTAAGTTGTTCTATAAGCAACTCCATTTGCTTCCTAATATTGGCATCAAGTCCTTCGTGCTGCAATACTTCTGGGTAATACGCAATCCGCACTTTTTCGCTATTGCCCAAAAGTTGGCTATACTGCGGCACTTCAGTTTGCACTAAAGTGCTATCATAATTATCGGGCCCAGCTATGGTCTCCAATATCAAAGCGGCATCCTCAATACTATTGGTCATAGGGCCTACTTGATCGAAAGATGAGGCATAGGCCACCACGCCCCACCTTGATACTAGGCCATAAGTTGGTTTGAGGCCAAAAATACCAGTGAAGGATGCTGGTTGGCGTATAGAGCCGCCCGTATCGGTGCCCAAAGCAGCGTGACACATACCAGCCTGTACAGCAACTGCCGAGCCGCCTGAAGAGCCACCGGGCACTTTGGTTTCGTCCAAGGCATTCAGTACGTTTCCGTATGCTGAGTTTTCGTTGCTACCGCCCATAGCAAACTCATCGCAATTAAGCCGACCAATAATAATAGCATCGGCATCCAATAAAC
>CAIOSU010000140.1 GCA_903861055.1 uncultured bacterium | reverse complement strand
TACTGTATCGGTGGGTAGTTTCAATAATCAGGTATCGCTCAGTAGGATTCTCTGTGCCGTCGTTTATATCTACTTTTCTAGCTTCCTTGCTACACGAAGCTAAAGTTGCCAACGAAAGCGCTATCAAAACCAAATACCTATGCATACTTTTATAAGTACCTAAGCGTAAAGGCAATCAGCTTTTTCACCATACCATTGTATGGCGGGAACATGCCCTCGGCCGAAGTAAACCATGATGGCTGCCGCAACAATGCACGCTCGTGCGAGAATGCCTTAAAGCCCCAGAATGCGTGAGCATTGCCAATACCACTGTTGTTGGCACCACCAAATGGTAAGTTAGGGTGCCCTACATGCGTTACCACATCATTAATGGCCGAACCACCAGCAGAGGTGTTGTTCAGTATCTGTTTAATGTTCTTCTCTTTGGTACTGAAAACATATAGCGCCAAGGGCTTCTCTTTGCTGTTAATTACAGCCAAAGGCTCATCAATGTTGCTATATTTAAACACTGGCAGTATCGGCCCGAAAATCTCCTCTTGCATTATTTTTGAATCGAGCGCGGCATCGGTTACTACGGTAGGGGCAATGTAGTTTTCTTTATCATCTACTTGTCCGCCACAGGCAAGGTTCGCGCCGTTTTCAATGGCGTTTTCCAATATCTGTTTCAATCTATCGTGGTGGCGGGCATTTACCACACGGGCATAGTCAGGGGTTTGTTGTTTGGCAGCGGCATCGGCACCATAAAAGTGGTCAATGCTCTTTTTCAATTCATCCACAAACAGGTCGTATTTGCTTTCGTGCACGTATAGGTAATCGGGCGCTACGCAGGTTTGGCCGTTGTTCATAAACTTGCCCCAAGCAATGCGGCGAGCCGCTTTGGCTATATTGGCGGTTTCGTCAACTATCACTGGGCTTTTGCCGCCTAGCTCTAGGGTTACGCTGGTAAGGTGCTCGGCAGCGGCTTTCATTACTATTTTGCCTACTTGTGGGCTACCAGTAAAAAATATGTGGTCAAATTTCAGTTTCAACAACTCGCTGCTGGTGCGGTAGTCGCCCTCAACCACAGCTACTTCGTTTTCTTTAAACAACTCAGCTATCATGCTCTTCACCAATTTGGCGGTGTTGGGCGTGTATTCCGATGGTTTCAATATGGCAGTATTACCCGCTGCAATGGCCGATACCAGCGGTATCAAACAAAGGTTAAACGGATAGTTCCAAGGAGCAATAATCAAAGTAACACCTTTGGGCTCGTACATGACCTCGGCCGTAGAGCCAATAAACGAAATCGGGGTTTCAACGGGCAATGGCCGAACCCACTCTGTAACGTGCGCTATAGCATGGTTTAATTCGGTCAATACCGGATATATTTCGGTCATGTCCGTTTCGGCTTCCGGCTTCCGGAAATCGGCAGATAGGGCATCGCGAATGTCTTGTTGGCGTTTGAAAATCAAATCCTTCAAAGCCTTTAACTTCTTTCGGCGCTCGCTGGCACTGGTGTTTTTTACGTTTTGCTTATTGGCTGTTTGTGCAGCAAACAAGCGCTGTATTTCAACTAGTTCAGTGTTTGGGCTAGTAGCTATTGGGCGAGATTGAACGGCGGTTTCCATATCGGTTATGCTATTTTTGGAAATGATAAGTTACTAAGATACAACGACATTTGGAAATAAATAGTTTTATTCCTTACTCAAGTGTTTAAAACAAGTGCGATTTACAAGTGAC
>CAIOSU010000139.1 GCA_903861055.1 uncultured bacterium | reverse complement strand
CATTTTGTAACACAAGCTGTTATTATAAATGAGCAAGGAGCATGGAGGCCGCATAATAATTTTTACCTCACCTTCGGGGGCAGGTAAGACAACCTTAGTGAGACATTTGCTGTCTAAATACAAAGATAGGTTAGGTTTTTCCGTCTCAGCAACCACCCGCAAACGCAGAAACGGTGAAGAAGATGGGGTTCATTATTACTTCCTGAGTGAGGAAGCGTTTTTAGAACACATCCGCAACCATAAGTTCATTGAATCAGAAGAAGTATATCCAGGCCTGTATTATGGCACGTTGCACAGTGAGGTAGACCGCCTTAGTGAACTTGGCAAGAATCTTGTATTGGATATAGATGTGAAAGGTGCCCAAAATGTAAAAAACCTATACGGCGACCGGGTTTTATCGGTGTTTGTAAAACCACCAAGCCCAGAGATATTGATAGAAAGGCTGAAACAACGGGGTACCGAAAGTGAGGAGGAGTTGAACAAACGCATTGAAAGAATGCAATTTGAACTGAGCCACGAGGATTATTTTGACGCGATAATTGTCAACGATGCTCTAGAAGATGCTTTGAAAGAGGCAGAACGATTGGTAGAAGGATTTTTAGGCATTAGGAGTGAGCACACAACCTTTTGACTATAGATTACGTATTGTTACTTATTACCTATAAAAGTGTGGCGTATGGTTACTGAGATCACTAGAGGGGTCCGGGTAAGTGTAGAAAGCTTTTACCAGGACGATTACTCAAACCCGTTGGAAAGTGAATTTATTTTTGCTTACCGCGTGAGTATTGAAAATTCGAGCGAAAGCACCATTAAGTTGTTGCGCAGGCATTGGTTTATTTACGATGCATATGCTACTGGCGAATACCGCGAGGTAGAAGGCGAAGGTGTGGTTGGTCAACAACCAGTTCTAGAGCCTATGGGCCAGTATCAATATGTGTCGGGCTGCAACCTAAAAGGCGAAATGGGCCGAATGCATGGCGTATACGAGTTTGAACGGCTTAGCGATGGTCGTATCTTTGAAGTCCTCATACCTGAGTTTGAGATGATTGCTACGCCAAAGATGAACTAGCTTTGGACTGATTACTGGTTAATTGGTTGACTTGTTATTCATTGATTAGTTTATTACCAGTTAACCAATAACCAATACACCCATAACTAGACGTTAGTCATTCAAAATTACGGGTAAACCATCTTTGTCGCCTATCACAATTATTTTGGTATTCGGTGATTTGGCTAGCTCTAATGTAGCTTCAATCCCTTTAAATTTTAATACGTTATCCGTTAAGTTTGCCGATAACGATTTGTTGTAGGCTGCCAACCCGTCGGCCTCTATCAATAGGCGTTGAGCTTCTAGTTCGGCCTTCTTAAGTTTAAATTCATACTCTTGGCTTTCTTGCTCTTGCTGCAGCTTCTGCTCAATGGCGTCACTAATAGATTTTGGCAAGGTAATCTCCTGTATTATAACCTTATCCACCATTATAAAATGCTCTTTAAGTGCCGGACCTAGCAGATCCATCATTTGCTTTTGTAATGCCTCCTTATTAGTTGAGTATAGCTCATCTGCCGTATAGCGGCTAATTATAGATGATACAGCGCCGCGTGCCTCAGGCTTTACAAACAGGTTCTTATAATCGGCATTTAAACCCGCAAGCAGCTGTGGCAATTTTTCCGGAATAGGTCTAAACTGAACATTGATATTACACTTAACCGAAAGACCATTTTTAGTATTGGCATTCACAATTAAGTTATCGCCTTGCTTGCGCGTGTCAATACATATGATATTCGTCCATGGCAAAATCATTCGCAAACCAGGTTCGTAAACCCTGGTTTTGCTTAGGCCCGTGAAGTTACTATTTAGTACTCCATGGTGCCCTGTAGGTACCCTATCAAACAATTTGTTTGAAAACACCCAAACCAACAAAACAACAATAGCGAGGGTAAAAATAGTGCGATATAGAGAGCCGGTTCTCATAGCCAAGTGTGTTTAGGTTTATATTTTGAGCGCGAAAGTATTTCCTGCGCATCCATTTTCAGTAACGATTCAAATTGGGTATCAGGGTATTCACTCATGTACTTTCTTACAATCTGCCATCCCAACCAGCTACCCGCATTGCCCGGCGACTCAGGCGGCATACCACTGGTAAACGGTCCAGGATAAACATAGTTGCGATTGGTCAACATATCAGTACCATATAGCAGTTCCTTTTCTAGGAAAAAATTCCACATTTCGGGCTCATTTTGTTGGCACCATTGCATTTGAGCCAAAGTATAATCTATTTTTAGGTGGTCGTGTGTGTTTGGCAGCAGGAGGTCCATAAAGTATAGCTGTATGCCATTGTGTATCATTTCGGCAAGCAAGGTACCTTCTTTAGGCTCCGATTCGAAAGCCAGCCCGTACATTACTTTTACTGCATGAGGCACCAAATAATCTTTGGTAAGGGTTTGCTGCACAAACTTGGGTATGCTGGTAGGGTAAGGAAAATCGGCGCCCATGTGCATATCCAAACTGAGAGCTAGTATGGTGGTATCGTAAGTAACGGCAGCACGCTCAAAGAATGAAATACAGGTTATCACTTTAGGTATTGGCTTGCCTGGGAAATGATATTTGTAACGTTTAAATGCATCTTCCAACAGCATTTTTTGTTCATCAAAGGGCGTAAATGCATTATTCGTTTGGCTCAATAAGTTTCTTATCGAGGTATCAGTCAAGAAGTAATAATAATTTTGAAGCGTTTGCGCCCTCTGCAAATGCAGGCTACCGAGACCCATAATGCGATTGCCCCAAACATCCAAAAACTCAGGATATTTACTTTCCAGTTTGCCAAGGCTAGGTTCTAAATTTACAGTATCAACTTGCAATAGGTCATATTCAAAACGCTGCACATCAATATTTACCTCAATACCCGATACACTAGGAATTTTGTTAAATTTGTTACAGTTACAGCCCGACAGCATGGTGCAGATACCAAGTGCAAGTAAAAAGAAATTTCTTAAAAAAGTTGTGTTTGCTTTCATATTATCCAAAACCCGCTTAAAATTACGGTATTCGAGATTAAAATAGACCCAGATGAAGAAAATAGTATTGATTGTGATGTTAGGTTTTATGTTTTCGATCATAAATGCCCAAAGTAGCGCCCAAAAAGTAAGGATTGGTATAATCGCAAGCCCAGCTATAAGTTGGTTTAAGGGTGCCGATAAAAACGTAAATAGTGGCAAGGTACGAATGGGCGTTGAATATGGTATTTTACTGAACATAAACCTTGCAAAAACCCAGGAGAACTATGTTCTAGAAACTGGAATAACTGGGGTTGTGATGGGAGGCAATGCGGTTTATGATACTTTAGTTTTCCCTAACGATTCGTTGGGCTATAGAAACGGTGTAGATGCACGGTATAAAATGCAATACCTTAACATACCTATAAGCTTAAAGCTTAAAACCAACCAAATTGGCTACATCACTTACTATGGGCAATTGGGATTTGTGCCGGGCTTTAAAGTAGGTGCCAGGGTTGACAGCGATGCACTGGGCTACGAAAATGAGAAATTGGATAAAAACAACGAAACTATCATTACCGCCCCATTATTTGCATTTGGCCTTAATGTAGGTGCTGGTATTGAGTATGCACTAAACGATAGAACGGCATTGATATTAGGGGTAAACTTCGTAAACAACTTTACCAATGGCATCAAATTAAAAGCGGAAGACAAAGACAAACAAGTATTTAAGTATGTGCTTTTGCGAGCGGGTATCATGTTTTAATGCTTAAAGTAAAAATGTTTGTTAAGAATGTATTTAGCTACTGAAAATGCGAAAGCAATATATTATATTTGGTGAGTGACTGTTAAAACACCATCATGGATATTTTCGTAGGAAGCCTACCTTTCAAGTTAGAAGAAGCAGAATTAAGAGGCCTGTTTGAAGAACATGGCACCGTAAATTCAGTAAAAATTATCGTCGACAAGATGACTCGCCAGAACAAAGGTTTTGGATTCGTTGAAATGCCTGACGAAGAAGAAGGTCAAAAAGCTATTGCGGCCCTCAACGGCGCTGAAGTTATGGGTCGTACCATTGTAGTTAACAAAGCAGAGCCTAAGAAAGAAGGTGACGCCCGTGGCGGAAGCCGTGGTGGTGGCTTTGGTGGCGGTGGCGGCTACGGTGGTGGCGGCAATCGTGGCGGCGGTGGTGGCTACGGCGGCGGCGGTGGAAACCGTGGCGGTGGTGGTTATGGTGGCGGCGACCGTGGTGGAAACCGCGGTGGCGGTGGCGGCTATGGCCGTGGTGGCGACAGATAAGCCACAATCCCCATTTAAATTTATTGCTAGTTTTCTGAAGGCTGTTATAGCCTGTTAGCATGCTATTGATTACTTTTCACTAACAATCGTTAATCTTAGCACAAAAAGGCATTCAATTGTTGCGAAAATTGGCTTGCCAATATTTTTAACGGATTGACTTTTATCAAAGCAGGCATTAGTGCTTTGAGATGCTATTTATCCATTCCTGCCTCATCCATTTATAACAATTTAGGTGTATTGCTCTTTCTACATGCGCTCATGGCTCAATTCTAACGACCGCTATTTAGCCATTTAAAAGCAAAACAATAATATCTTTGCGATTGATGTTATGCAAAACACTACACTCTCCATTATTATTCCTGCTTACAACGAAGGCGCTACAATACACCGCATACTTGACAAAGTGAAAGCTGTGGACCTAATTGCTGGCTGTTTGAAAGAAATAGTAGTTGTTGATGACGGTTCAAAGGATAATACCCTTGATGCTATTAAGAGCTATATGCAAGCCAACCTGGACCTTAATGTTCGGCTTTACGAGCAGGGGCAGAACCAAGGTAAAGGTGCTGCACTGCACCGCGGTATCAAGGAGGCCACTGGCGATTATATTATTATTCAAGATGCCGACTTGGAGTATGACCCCGAAGAATATAACTTACTACTAAAACCAATTGTTTCAGGTTTTGCCGATGTGGTTTATGGCTCTAGGTTTATGGGTGGCAAACCACACCGCATTCTGTTCTTTTGGCACAGCATTGGCAACAAGATGCTCACGTTCATGTCGAATATGTTTACCGACCTGAACTTAACTGATATGGAAACCTGCTATAAGCTTTTCCGCAGCGATTTGTTGAAGGGCCTGAAACTAAAAGAAAAGCGCTTCGGTTTTGAACCTGAAGTGACAGCTAAAATAGCACGGGTTCCCAATGTGCGTATATACGAAGTGGGCATATCATACTACGGCCGCACTTATGCCGAAGGCAAGAAAATAAGCTGGAAGGATGGGTTTAGGGCCATTTACTGTATACTTAAGTATGGCCTTTTAAAAATGTAAAGCCCCTTATTGTAATAGTTGCACCTCGAATGTAGGATAGCCCTTGGTGCCTGCATTGTTGTAAAACTCAACAAACCGCAGCTTGTAATAATTGCCTTCAACGCTTTTTATGATGTACAATTTTTGCGGTTTCACTTCATAGTTTTCATCGCTGAGGGTAAAGTTCTTCCAATCGAACCCCAATGCGTCCTGTTCGCCCGAAAAGGTTACACTAGCAGCATCGGCCAAGGTAAATGTCGCAAAATCTGCCGAATCAAGCTTCGCTACTTCAACACCATTTAGGTAGTTGCCCAATACCCCAACAACCTGGTAAGGTAGCGTGTCGGTTGGCGGAAACCCCGGTACTGGGCCATAAAATACATGGGTATAGCGTGTAAAGTTAATGTCCCAATTTGCTTTTAACGGTTCAATGCTCACTATCTCACCGCCATTGTCAAAGCTCAAAAACACCTTGTTGTAGCCCTCTACTTTTGGTATAACCACGGTTGTGGGGGTAGCGCTGTTTAATGTGCCGAAGCTTACGCTGTAGTTACCGTTTTCCAAACCATTTACCATTACTTTTCGTAGGCCGAAAGTATCCAAGTTTACATTGTAGCCTCTGTCAACTAAATAGATATTGCCTTTGCCTATTACGGTTCCTGGCGATGCAACATCGCCCCATTCGCCAAATGCGGTTTTGTTCAAATCCCCATTGGGCTCATCCCAGCGCCTAAGTAGGGCACTGTAGGTATAGGTGCTATCAAACTTTGTTTTGCCAGTGTTGTAGGCAAACATAAATTTGTAGCCATTGATAAAAACTAAGTTCCCATCGGCAGTAGATTCAAAGGCCAAATCCCAATCGAAGCGAGAAACCCGCTTAACGGTCTGGTTACTTTCCAAGTCAAAATAAAATTGATCTTCGTATTCAGCGCCCATTGGTATCTGCACGGTTTCAACAATAGAGGGCTTGTCAACCGGCTTTTCATCCTTCACGCACGAAGTTATCAAAGCCATCAGTACCACTAAACAACCTAAATAGTATTGCATATACTTACGACTTTGAGAATTGAAGTTTTAACGACACGAAATAGCTGCGCCCCCAGGCCATAGGCACACTGGCACTGCCAGTGCTATGGACTCCGCCACCGCTGCCACCGTTGGTATTTACTTGGTTTACATTTAAGAGGTTTTTGGCGCCTACCGCTATGGTTATGCGTTGCTTCCAAAAACTGCGGCCCATTGTAAAATCTAGTAGGCCATAGGGCTCAATAATTTGCTCGGCCACCGAACCATCCGACTCAATATACGGGGTTATAAATTGGCCATTGTACTTGTAGTATACCGTTAAACGCAGTTTAATCTTAGGTATTACATAATTGGCATTGGCCGAAAACTCAGGACTAAACCTAAACCCATCTGAACTAAGCGTATCATTAAACTGGTATTTCCTTCCGTTCATGGCCGTTGATAAGCCTATGGTAAAATTCTCTTTTAACTGGTAACTGGTCGTAAAATTGAAACCTACGATACGGTTGCTGCTCAGGTTGCCATATGTGTAGGGCAACACGTTTCCTGAGCCGCCATCGCCGCTGTAATCCTGTATCAACTCTATATCGTTCTTAATGTCGTTGAAAAAGAGGGTGGGGGTAAATTTCAGCAAGTGGTTTTCTTTAACCAATTTGGAATAGCTCAACTGCGCGCTAAGGTTGTTGCTATATTCGGCCTTCAAGTCAAGATTGCCATAAATGTTATGGTTGATATCAAAGAAATCAAAATACAGCTCTTTGATGGAAGGCGCTCTGAATCCTCGGGCATACGACAACCTAATAATAACATTTTCAGCTGGGTTTATCTTAAAATGCACCGATGGCGTAACGGGGGCTTTGTAAGCAGTATTGTATGAGTAGCGCATGCCTGGCTGTATAGTTAACCAAGTAAAAGGCACATAACTCACGCTTCCAAAAGCGGCATAATCGCCAATAAATTGCTTGTTATCCTTTATCCTTTTGCCGCTGGCACTTTCAAGGTTTATGTCGTAACCAACTTGGTAGTTGAGTTTCTTGTCGGTTTTATTGCGGCTGATAAAGCCCCTGGCCAAAAACGCGTTGAATGTGGTAGTATCGTGCAGCGCAGGGTCTTCGGCAGGTACCTCCGTTAACTCAACTAAGTCTTTGTAAAGAGTGTTCTTTTTGCGGCGGAAGAAAGAATAGGCAAAAACTTGGTTGAGGTAATGGTTTTTCAATATTTCGCCACTCAGGGTTAAGGAGTTGGCATTGCGGAAGGTATAATAATAATCGTCGAATGCGGTTATATTGAATGGTGCGCGAGGCTCGCCACGGTTTGTAACCTTTTCATTAAAGAAATTACTGCTATACATCAGGCGCAAGCGCTTAAAGGCATAGCCATATTTTATGTTACCAAAATACTGTTCTTTGGGGTTCCACGATACATCTCTCAAGGTTTTGTCCTCGTCATACCCATCAAAAAACCAACGGCCACCGCTTACCCCAAAAAAATGTTTTTTCACCCTAAACCCTGCTAATACATCGAAATTGTAGGTACCCCTGCTCTCGTAATAACTGTTCAACGAGGTATTTATCTTATCTGCTTGTTCGGTTTTGGTAATGATATT
>CAIOSU010000138.1 GCA_903861055.1 uncultured bacterium | reverse complement strand
GGCGCTGTTCAAGCTCTTCATTGGCCTTCTTAATACCTTGGTATATCTTCGACCCTACGAAGATGACACCAATTATAATATAGAAGAGCACTTTGAATTCCATGCGATGAAATTAGGATTTTTTTTTGTACCACTGACCACAGTCGACAGTCTACAGAAAAAAAATAATCGAAGTTTCGCGGATTCTTTAAAAGGAGTTAGAAAGTAATAACTAGATTATACCAATAACAATTTTGCCGTCGACTTTGATTGCCGACCCTTGACCAATAACCAATCAACCAATAACTAATAACCATTTTTACCATGGACAGTAGACTGTGGACCGTGGACTTTTCCTTATTTTTGCCACAAACCACCCCCCATGACCCGCCAACAACTCTTTGAGCAGATTACCGAGAAACGTTCGTTTTTGTTAGTTGGGCTGGATACCGAACTGGCTAAGCTGCCCGCCGAGTACCGGGCCATGGAAGACCCGATATACGAGTACAACAAAATGATAATTGATGCCACCCACGATTTGTGTGTAGGCTACAAACTGAATACCGCGTTTTACGAAGCACACGGCGCCAAAGGTTGGGAGAGTATGCGCAAAACGTTGGATTACATACCTGATGGCCTATTTAAGCTGGCCGATGCCAAACGCGGCGACATTGGCAACACCAGCCGTATGTATGCCGAGGCGTTCTTTAAAACGCTTAACTGCGATGCCATTACCCTTTCGCCATACATGGGGCACGATAGCGTAACGCCTTACTTGGAGTACCCCGGCAAGTGGGCCATATTGCTGGGGCTTACCAGCAACCCCGGTAGCCAAGACCTACAAATGCTGCAAGCCGACGGACTCAACTTTTTTGAGCAGGTACTGAAGGCGGGCAACACCTGGGGCACTGCCGAAAACACCATGTTTGTAGTAGGCGCCACCCACCCCGAAATGTTTGCCACCGTGCGCAAGCATGCACCCGATAACTTCCTGCTAGTACCCGGCATTGGCGCTCAGGGTGGCGATTTGGGCGAAGTATGTAAATACGGACTGAACGATAAAGTGGGCCTGCTAGTCGCAGCCAGCCGCAGTATCATTTTTGCTAGCAACAGCGCCACCGACATAGCCGCCAAAGCCCGCGCCGCCGCTGAGGAAATACAACAAGAAATGCATGGAATAATGGTGAGTGTGGGGATGTGAGTAGGGTTATTCGTGCGTCTGAAGACGCCGTGTCCGTTTCATCCTCGTCAAATAAGACTAGGACGACTTGGGGTTTCTGTTTTGGTCAACGATCAATTTAAATCTTCCAACAAGTAATGCGTTACTATTTATGCCCTTAGCCAAAAGCTTAAGCTACTTCATATTCTACTTTCAATGGCTGAGGCATTTGTTTAGAGGCCTTAAGGATTTCGATGCCCACTATTTTCCCCTCGTTGGAGTAATCTAAAATTATACCTGGTTTGTTTTCATCGCTTTCAAACACCGCCTCGTCGCTAAGCGAGATGTATAGTATATCGCTTTCTTGGTCGTATTTTATTTTCATGCGTACTTATCTAATTTTGAAGTTCTGTAAACGGTTATCACTTGTGGTGGCAACTTTTCGATATTAACGAAAACCCGCAACAAAAAGTTATTATCAACCCCAAATGTGAGCAGTTTTTGATAAATTCTTACTTCATTATCCTGCATGCTCTCCTTATCCGCATTTGCTATGGTATCTACCACCATTTGCTCCGTAATACCGCGGAGTTGCATTTGTTCTAGTGCATGTTTGGTAAATGTTGCGTTCATCGATTAAAATAAAGTTAATCATTTGTGCTAATATTTGGTCGAATTGGCCCAAAAACCGCTACCACTTTTCCGTTAAATACTTCCAGTATCGGCTAGGCACATGGCGCAGGTGCAGTTTCAGGTTTTTGCGCTCGGTTATGTTGGTGCTTTTAAAGTAATCTTTCCAAAGCTGCTGGTAGGTCAGTTCGTTGGCCGATAGCACCTCGGCAGGCAGCTGCATGGTATTGCCGATAAAATCCATATCCAGCACCACGGTTTGCACCGGGCCGCCATCATACAGCAGGCCATAGTTGCGCTTAATGTCGTAAATGCACCAACGCATGGCGGCATACCTTTTTACAAAATGCTGGTGAGCGAGGGGCAAAACATCAAAATCGGGTTCAATGGGGGCAAAGTACAGCCCGTCGGCCAGCTCTTGAAACCGCACAAAGGCATGCATGCGGTGTATCTCTCGGCCCATTTGTTTCACCAATTGGCTCACCTGCAGCACCACATCTATATGGTAGTGGGCATTTATAGCTTTTTTCTGTTCGAAAAGCAAGCGCAGGTATTGGTAAACCACCATCTCGCGCTGCCCGTTTTCCGATAAAAATACTTGGTATAGCTCACTTGCCGTTTGGCGACCGCCATATTTGGCTATGCCTGCGGCCACCCGCTGGGCGCTGGTTTTATCGGTGGTTATGGTTAGCGGGTGGCGGTTGGCAAACAAGTCTTTTGC
>CAIOSU010000137.1 GCA_903861055.1 uncultured bacterium | reverse complement strand
GGGTATCTCGGCATAAGTAAGGGCCATAGTAACGGCATCATCCCAAGGCAGCTTGTTTTTGGGTGAATAAACGGCAATTCTCGGAGTCTTTTCCAGCTTCACCACATCCATGTTCGCTTCGGGGTTGGCTATATCTGCCACTATGCGGTTGTATTGTGCATCGGCAATCATTTCATAGCTCACGCCTCTTATCAAACACTCACTTTCCAACTGCTTTAAGTGAGGAAAAGCAAAACTTCCCCCGCGATAATTCAATAGCCAATCTACCTCTACCCCATTGCTTACCACCCAATAGGCTATGCCATATGCCTTTAAATGCTCCTTTTGTGCGCCATCCATCGGTATAAATAAATATGCGGCACGGGCCTGGCTAGCGCCAAGGGTAAGCAATAAGACAAACAGAATACGGTGTAACATGAACAAGCTATTTTGGTACGGTATTAGCAATAAAGATAAAACTAAATTGGCGGTGCATGTAAATTTAACGATACCACTAGCTATTTAGTTTGTCCAACTGGTCATTTAACAAATTTTGCCAAAGCCCTGCCAATAGCACCAATTAGCATATCCACCTCTTCTTGGGTAACAATTAAAGGTGGCACCACCCAAATGCCAAATTTATCGGCAGGCACGTAAATATTTTCTTCCTCTAGCAAATATCGTGCTATATCGCTCACTACAGTTGGGGTATATTTTTCAGTGGTTTTGCGCAACGGTGTTTTGCTCTCGCGGTCGTGTACCAGTTCCATCGTCCAAAAAAGGCCCATGCCGCGCACGTCGCCCACTTGAGTATATTGGCTGCCCAGTTGCTTTAGTGCATTGCCTAGGTATTGGCCCATAGCTACGCAATTTTCCATTACCCCATCTTCTTGCAATACCCTTATACTCTCCAATGCCGCTGCGCAGCCCAGCGCATGACCCGAAAAACTCTGCCCATGTCCGAAAATATTATCATCAAACACCCGGCTTACTTCTTCGCTCATAATACATGCCGATAGCGGGCAGTATACGCCAAGTGCCTTGCCCATTACTATAATATCGGGTACCACATCAAAATGCTCAATGGCAAAAAACTTGCCCGTGCGGCCCATTCCGCTCATGGTTTCGTCGGCAATAAGCAACAAACCCCAGCGGTCGCATATTTCGCGCACCCGCTGCATGTAGCCTGGCGGTGGCGGTATAATGCCGTTTGAGCCAACCACCGGCTCAAGCAATACCGCAGCAACTTTATTGCTGCCCCCTTCCTGCTCAATAATATATTCCAAATAGTCGGCACTCCATAGTGGGTCGTTTTCGGGCGCACGATATGCATTAGCCTCTGGGGCAAATACCACACCGGGCACTGTAAAGGGCTCTTGAAACCATCGCCTTGGGTCGCCACCCGCCGAAGCAGCGCCGCTTGTGCTGCCATGCCACGACTTGTATCGAGCTATTATTTTATAAGGGTAAGGGTATTGATTCGGTGCATCTGCTATTTTCCCTTCCTTGAACGTACGTATATATTGGTACATTCGGGCAGCCTTTATTGCTGCTTCAATGGCCGCAGCACCGCTTTGCCCAAACCATACCTTCTTATTTGGATTGCCAGGGGCTAACTGGGCAAGCTTTTGCGCTAACATTGCTGTAGGTGCGGTCGCAAAATCATCGGTTACATATATAACCGAGTCCATTTGGCGCTTCATGGCTTCAATTACAGTTGGGTGATTAAAACCTAAGTTTATACATTCATGAGCACTTCTTAAATCAAAAATTTTTCGTCCGTCGGTGGTATATATATAGCAGCCCATTGTATGGCTCACCTCAACAGGCTTATAGTTAGCTTGAGCCCCCCAACACTGCATAAAGTGTTGCGCCTGAATATTTGATACGTTCATAACGACTAGCTTTAGGCTGCAAAATAAAGACTAGAAAGCACTATTTGTTTTTGTTTACTTAGAATTAATACTGGCCACGATAGATAAAAATTTGCAATAAATACCTTTTTAACGAAACAAACTAAGCGTAAAGACGTAAAAGCAAAAGCACACAAAAATTACCATATGCTGGAGGGAAAGAACAACAAGGTAGGGCACGGTGCAGCCATTCGGGGTAGGAAGGAAGGACCAAACCGATATGATCTGCAATATTTGCGCGAACTTTCGGGGAACGACGTTGAGTTTATCAAAGAAATTGTTCAAATGTTTATTGATGATGCACCAGTGCTTTTGAAACAAGCCATAGTGTATCACAAAAACGAGAACATTACGCTATTGAAAGCTAGTGTACACCGAATGAAATCGTCAGTAAAAATGATGGGAGACTATCCTTTGGCCGCATTAATTGAGCGAATCGAATCGCATTGCATTGGCGTTACCGTTGAAGAAAACCTACCTGCTTTAATGATGCAACTAAATCGCGACCTTACCAGTTTAGTAAATGATCTAAAAAACGAAATGCAATCTTTGTAAGAATTTACTCCTCATACCAAATAATCTTTAATAAAAAGAAGCGTTATTCCCTTATTCTGTTTTAAAGTCCTATTTTTGGCAGGAAGGAAAAATCACTCATAAATGAAACGTTTCTTATTGTTGCTGGTTTGCAGCATTTTCGCCTTTGGCGCATACGCCCAAGAAGACACCATAGCAGAAAAGAAAAAGATAACGGAAAAAGTAGCCCAAACCGGCAGCAGAGACCGTATTGTTATAGAACTTGGCTTTGACCATTGGAATCAAGCCGATGGCAAAACCACGGATGTAAAATGGTTCAGCCGCAGCTATGGCATCTATTTTATGTATGATATTATTCTCAAAAAATCTCGCTTCAGTTTAGCACCAGGCTTGGGCTTCGGCATAAGCAATGTGTTTACCAGCAAAGGTTTGGTTGAAGATAGTGTATCTACTTATTTTACCAGCTTTAAAGATGCCTACGGGGTTGAAAACGACGATGTAAAAAAGCATAAACTGGTTACTTCGTTTATTGATGTACCCGTAGAACTTCGTTTCCGCGCTAAGCCAAACAAGCACAATAAAAGTTTCAAGTTTGCTGTAGGTTTCAAAGCCGGTGTATTGTTTGATAGCCACACCAAATTGAAATACACCACCGCTACCCGCGACAAGCCAAGGGTTGAAAAAGTGAAAAACTATGCCGATTTGAATCGTTTCCGTTATGGGCCCACTTTCCGTATTGGTTATGGAGCTTTTAATGTTTTTGGGTTCTATAACCTAGGCGAAGTGTTTAAAGACGGCGGCCCAGCTGGCATCCACCCTTATACTGTAGGCTTCTCCATCAACGGTTTATAACCTATTTAAGTTATTAGCCCCGTTCTGCTGCCGTAGAACGGGGCTTTTTTGTGCCGAAACAACATTCTAAAATTTATAATACAAAAGTCATGAACGCTCACGAAATTGATTACCGCATATTAGGCGAAGAAATGCAGTGTGTTGAAATAGAACTTGACCCACAGGAAACCGTAATTGCCGAAGCCGGCTCGTTTATGATGATGGATGAAGGCATAAAGATGGCGACCGTGTTTGGAGACGGAAGCAAAAACGAAGGTGGGTTCTTTGGCAAGCTGTTGTCGGCAGGCAAAAGGGTACTTACCGGCGAAAGCCTTTTTATGACCACTTATACCAATGAGGGCTATGGCAAAAGACGCGTTTCGTTTGCATCGCCTTACCCTGGCAAAATCGTCGCCCTCGACCTAAGCGCATTCAACGGCAAGGTTATTTGCCAGAAAGATTCCTTTTTGTGTGCTGCACAGGGAGTAAGCATTGGTATTGAGTTTCAGCGTAAGCTAGGTACTGGTTTCTTTGGTGGCGAAGGATTCATAATGCAAAAGCTTGAAGGCGATGGTTTGGCGTTTGTACACGCCGGCGGGCTCATTATTGAACGCACCCTTGCCGCTGGCGAACGCCTAAAAGTTGATACTGGCTGCCTAGTGGCCTTTACCAGTGGGGTAGACTATGATATTGAAATGGTGCAAGGGGTAAAAAATGTACTGTTTGGTGGTGAGGGCCTCTTTTTTGCAACCCTCAGCGGCCCTGGTAAGGTTTGGATACAATCATTGCCGTTTAGCCGCTTAGCCAACCGCATATACCAACATGCCCCTAGCAACGGCGGTGCACGCCGAGAAGAAGGCAGCATGTTAGGCGGGCTTGGCGATTTGTTGGATGGGGATAGATGATAAAGCATTCACTCCGCAACAAGTCGAACTTTGAGTAAAAAAAAGTGCCCAGCGAACACTACATCGCTGGGCACCACTCTTGCTACTACTGCCGTAGATTTTTGAATGTACAAAGTACAAAGTACGAAGTACGATTTGCTTTAAATGTCGGCGACACTGAACCATTTTTTAAACCAAGACTGAAACTTGTGTCTTGTGCCTTATTTTATTGTATGGTATAAGCAAACCCTATTGTAAAAGTTCTGCCTGGCACCAAACGTTGGAAGATGGCAGGGTTGGCACCATAATAACTTTCATACTGCCCTACAAAATCATCGCCAATCAAGTTCTGGCCCTGAAGGCTTAACTTAAACTGATCTTTCTTGCCACAAACTTCGGTTAGTTTAAAGTTTAGGCTATGAAATGGCATTTCGTAAACATCTGGTGCACGTCCGCCGCCAACTACCGATAGGCGCTTGCCTTGCACATTGTAAGCCAACGTTGCAGTTAGGCCAATTTTCTCGGCAGTATAACTCAAATTGGCATTTACAAGGTACGGCGACTGCCCATACATAACTCGCTTCTTATTGATAGTGTATCCATCTTTCACCCAAGTGTTGCGGCCTTCAAGCTCGGCAGGGTTCATTTCTGTAGCCGATTTTACCCAAGTTACGTTAGCACCTATTTCCAAGTTTTCGAGCTTACTATGAATAAATTTGAAGTTTTTGCGGAACTCCAATTCAAGACCATAAGCCCTTGCGTTCGATACGTTTCTTGGGGTAAAATCACGCGGTGCCACATCAGAAAATACAACTACTTCAATTGGGTTGGTAAAGTTCTTAAAGAAAGCACTCGCAGAAATCATCTCGCCACTACCAAAGAAATACTCCCAGCGGAAATCAACATTATCAATATCGGTCTGCTTCAAATCTATGTTACCGATGAACGTAATCTCGGTAACAGGATCGAAAATTTGCGCCAACGATTTTTCTTTGAAAGAAGGACGAGCAACAGTGCGAGAATAAGATACACGAAAGTTCATGTTCTCAATAACATTGTAAATCATATTAAGGGCCGGCAAAAAGTTGATTTCGTCTAGCACTTTTTTGTTGTTGAACTTATCAGTTTCGGGATTGAAAATCTGTTGCTTCTGGCCAGTAAACAAAATGTCGGCCTTCTCTATCCTCAAGCCATAAACCACATTAAATCGGTTTGTAATTGGCAACTCGTTCATTACATAACCCGCCAGCACATTCATGCTAGCATTAAAGGTGTTAGATATATCTTGCTGGCCAGTAACATAGGTGCCAGTTGTATTGGTCTCGGCATTCCAAATATTTTGCTCTGCCAGTATGTAATCGGCACCACCTTCTATTTGCAATCCATTATTTTCTAACTCTGCCACATACGACTGAAAGTTGCGGCGCTTATATGTGTCAAAAATACCAAACTTCAATTTTGAGGTTAATCCTTTCCATTGCTTAAATGGCAACGTAAAGTCGGCCCTGAAATTTTCGGTTATTTCAGATAAGTCGCGAAACAAACGGTTTGAGCGAGAGCTGCCCCCTGCTTCTAGAATTGTATCGGTATTGATTACCCTAAACTGCATAATTCGCAAATCGGGGTCTGATATTTTGGAGAAGGTAAATGAATTTTTCCACTCCATTTCTATCTTGTTCAGTTTG
>CAIOSU010000136.1 GCA_903861055.1 uncultured bacterium | reverse complement strand
CCATCTAAGTTAAGTTCGATATCATGATAAATAGAACTCATTTGATGTGTGCAAACTGCATTGATTTGTGAGTCTTTCATTCTCAAACTTGCATTTGGTACTCTGAACTGAGACAAATACATAGAGCAACTCTCATTACTTATATCTAAGGTTGTTGTATCATCTACGGTTAAACGACCTTGTTCCTTAGTATTTCCTGTACCGATAAGATTAGAGCTTCCCAACAACTGGCAAAGTACAACCCTCGCCCCCAAATACCCATCCAAATCATAAGTGGAATAAAAGCTGGCGCGGTTGGAAGAGAATTGGCCGTTGGTGTTGGAGAGTTTAACGGTGCTTTTGTCGATGTGGTTATTGTCAATTTCGCTGCCCGAATCGTTGCTGGTAATGGTGGCTTCGCTAAAGACGTTTTGATTGCAATTGCCTGTGTGGCGCTGCATAGTAACAGTACTGTTTTGCACCTTGTTTCGGGTAAACTCGCCCGTGCTATCGGTCAAGTCGAGGGTGGCAGCCGATAGGGTATTGCCCAAAAATTGCCCACCCGTATAGTTAGTAAGGGTCAACTCGCTTTGGTTGTTTATCTGGTTATTTTGAAAATAAACGTCGGTATCGTTGGCATGCAATTGCGAGTTGGCAATAACATTATACTCAAACTGTCCCTGAGCGCGCTGCAAGTGAATTTCGCTGCTGCCTGAAATGTGGTTATGCGAAAAAATATAACCTGCCGTGGCCTCGCTTACATCTAACACCGTTCCTGAAATCTGATTTTCAGAAAGCTGCAACGAAGCATTGGTGGCAGTTACATCGGTAGTGGTCAGGTTATTCTTGTTCATAGTAACGGTGGCGCCACCAAGCAAGTACTCTCCATCAACAAGGGTGTTTTGTGCCAAGCCGTTGATCGTGGCATTGGACAAAAACAGATTAACCCCGCTGAAATGATTCATGCCCAAGTTGTTGCAAATAACATTTTGCCCAACCAAATTTGAAGCTACAATCTTGTTGTTAGCTATCTCCCCAGCTGCTATTTGCAAATCGAAGCCAGATAAGGAAATGGCATTGCCCTGCAATGAGCAGTCGCCTGTGGCAACCAACTTCACAAAGCTTTGATTACCAATATCATTCTCAGTTACACTGTCGGTTTCAGTGAGGCTGCAAAGCATAAAAGTACGACCCGAAATAGTATTGTTGGCAATATTGCCACCATTAGGATAGGCAATAAAAACACTATCGGTAACCTTGTTGCCAGTAACCGCATCGTACGCCCAAGGGAATGCTTGGTAAGGGTTGATGCCCACCAAATCAATCAATTCAGGCTGGCAACTCACCACATTGCCCCTACTATCGGCCATTTCAGCTATCCAATCGTCGGCAAAGCGGTATTTTACCTTAAACCAATGCTCGCCTTTATTGGCGCCCATGGCTAGTGCACCCGCGCTAACCACAATGCCAGTGGCGGCAACGGTTATGGCAGCGCCATTTAATGCCGCACCACGGCCCTCGGCATCGGTGAGGTAAACAAATGCCCCAATGTTTATGGCTCCAAAACCATGTACTGGCGTCCCTCCGTTAATGGCATCGGAAACCAAGGCTGCCGTATCGATGAGATTGGAAGCGTAACCAATGGGTAGTGGCAGCAATTGTACGCCATTAACAGTAACCGCATCGATTTTGCCAGCGGCACCCGATGTAAGCTGCAGATAACCATGTGCAGGCAAGGCTTGGGTGTAATCGCCCTCGATGCTGAATGCCGATACCGAGGTGGCCGTAAGAACCATATCCCTATCGGTAACCAAATACCTTTGCCCTGGCACCAAAGCAGCGGTGGCGGCCATTTCAGCAAGCTCGGCATAGGTGCCAGCCACTTGCGGCACGGTAGGTTGGGTAGCTTGCCTTACCCAAGTTGCGCCCGAAAAGTAGTAGGTCTGCCTTTCGGCCAAATTGAATACCTGGTAACCCGATTGTGGAGCAACGGCCCGCCACTCGAATACCGATTGGCCTTGGTTATTGGTTCTGAAATACTCCGCAATTTCGCCCACGGCCACATCGCCCCAAGCAGGATGCACGGTAATATCGGGTTCCAGAAAAATCACCTCGCCCGAAGTATCGATACTGGTATCTATGGAAGTGTCCATTGACGTATCAATCACCGTAGAACCGATGCTGGTGTTGCCAAACAAAATGTATCTATCGCCTTGTTGCAGCGTTAGTGGAGGAAAATTGGCATCGGCAAAACCCAGGACGGGCCGCTGCCAATAGGTATCGTACCATTGAATGTCGCCCAATGGGTTTTTGGATAAAAAGGTATCGTTTTCCGCCAAGCTAAAATCGCGCGGCGGGTGCAGTTCGTTGTTTTCTAACTCAGCGTGTACGTTTGAGAAGGTAGGCATGGGGTTAATTTGAAAATGAGTCAATTTGAAAATTTGGAAATTGGGTTGCGGGATATTGTTTCTGAATTTCTAAAATCAACTCGTAATTAATACAGAAACGGCAAACTACCGTGCGAGCGGTCATCGGGGCAGGTGGGGTAGTCGGGGAAGGAGGTGCGGTTGCTTTTGATATAATCCGTCATTTCAGTAGCCAACAATTCTGCATCACTCAACATTTTGTTGCGCAGCATAGCAAAGTCGGTATCGTTTACCGGCAAGTGGTAGTCGATGCTCGGGGTTTGGATGCCGTTGGAGGTTATTTCGGCCTTTATGAGCGGCAATGCCTCGTACAACACAAAGCGGGCCAGGGCATCTTTTAAGTAATCGTTAATGAGCGTTTGGTTAAGGCCCGTAAAAATTTGCGCCACCGATTCGACCAAGAGGGTATTGTATAGCATATTGCCCAACAAAGGCTTGATGTATTTAAGCGAAGCGATAGGAATGCTATCTGCTACTAGGGCCGTGTCGAGGTTTTTACCGGGCATAGCAAGGGCTATCACCTCGGCAGGGGTGAGTAGGGACATGATTTCAATTTGAAAATTTGAAAATGGGTTAATTTGGAAATGAGGTGGGAAATTATTGCCTAGAAAAGAATGCCTATTTGACTTAGGTTTTAATTTTCAAATTGGCACATTCCCCACACTCCGCCCTTCCAGCTCTGGCAGTGCTTCCAGGCCCAGTTCTTTGCGGGCTTCGTTGGCTTGTATTACGGCATTTACATCAACACTGCCTATAAAACTGATGGGCACTACATTGCTTATGGCCAGTTCGTAGTCGGCAAAGCCGGCATAAGCCAAGAGTTTGTTTAAGGGTTTGAGCAAGGTATTTTGGTAGTTTACAATCACGGTGTTCATGTATATCTCAAACAAGGTGCGCACCTCGCTGCTGCTGCTTAGTTTGCCGCTGGTTTCAACTAACAGAGCTGGATGCGTGCGGTGGGCGCGCAATAGGTTTTGCACGGCCAGCTCCTGCAACTCACGGAAAATGCCCTCGGGCTCATCGTTTACCTGCACGTATTGCGGCGCTTGGGTCTCGTTGCTAACTATTTGGGCAATAAGCTTGCTGTTGTTCCCCTCGCCCGTAAAGCTGCGAATAAAGCTATTGAGGTACTCGTCCGTTTTCAGTCCTTTGGGCGGTTCGCCGAACAACGTCAACAAGCCCGATGGAACAAACTTATTCTCCATCCGATCCAAGTTAAAGGCCGGTATTTTGCACTCAATATTTACCCATTTCATGCCGCCCAAGGTGTAATAGTCGGGCAGACCGTAAAAGCGGCGACCCGTGCGATAATCGCGCACATATAGTAGGGCATGCTCTTGTGGGGCATCAAATTGGAAGATGGGTATTTCCTTTACATCATATTTATTGCTTGCGTTGCGGCCATTGAGCACCTGCTCCCAATGTTGGCTTAGGTGCGCTTTTTTGATGGTCGCACCCGTAGGTTTGCCCAGTCGCACTTCGGTTACATCGCGGTGGTAAAGGTTCAATCGGCTGCCTTCTTCGGCGGTTTCGATGGCAAAGTTACCCGTGAGGATATAATCCAATGCCCAACGGCCAAACAGCTCTTGCAGGGTTTCGCCTTCAGCGTTTACTTCGGTCATCCAATTTTCCAGCTTCTGGTCCGTTTTGTAGGGCTGGCCATCTTTCCGGTTTACCATAAATCCATCGCCAACGGTATATACCAGTTTGGTATTGATGGCAGTGCGGTGTGTGCTACTGTTTTCGTAGTGGTATACCAATTGATTGATAAACAAGTTGTTGCTGTCATCAAAAAACGGAATCCACGGGGTGCGGATGTCGGGCACGGCACTTTCAACTGACTTGGCGGGCCGCCTAGGGTTCAGCACTTGGTAGCCCAATATTTGCCCAGGTTTTTTGGGTGGTTGCATGGTGGTAATTTGGGAATTTGAAAATTTGAAATTAATGTGCGAATACGAAATGGATGTATCAATGTACTGATGTACCTATGAAAAAATAAAACACTATAAGAGTAGCCTAAATCGGTACATCTACACATCGGCACATTGGTACATCGGACACATTGGTACATCGATATATCGGTACATTGGCACATCAGCACATCTACACATTGGTACATCAGTACATTAGCACATCAACTATAATAGCTCCAAAAACGCGGCAAGACTTATTGCTTCGGTGTTTTCGTTAATGGCATAGCGCTCTATGCCGGGGTAGATGATGAAGTTTTTGGCAGTGCTTATT
>CAIOSU010000135.1 GCA_903861055.1 uncultured bacterium | reverse complement strand
CAACAATTGGTATTTGCTTCGCAATCAGTTTATTGATGTCTTTCAAGAAAGGTCGTTCCTCGGTATCGCAAAACGAAATGGCTACCCCGGTTGCGCCTGCCCTACCCGTTCGGCCAATGCGGTGTACGTATGTTTCGGGCACGTTTGGCAACTCAAAGTTAATAACGTGGCTCAATTGGTCAACATCAATACCACGCGCTGCAATATCGGTAGCAACCAATACTCGTGTTTTGCCGCTCTTGAAGTTACTTAACGCTGCTTGACGAGCATTCTGCGATTTGTTACCATGAATAGCTTCGGAACGGATACCAACAGCATTCAAATCTTTCTCAACCTTGTTAGCTCCATGCTTAGTGCGGGTAAACACTAGCGCTGAGGCAATACTGCTATCGCTTAATATGTGGCGCAACAGGTCTTTCTTGTCTGGCTTCTCTACATAATACACCGATTGGGCAATAATCTCAACTGTAGACGATACTGGGGTAACCGCTACTTTGGTAGGGTTATGCAGTATGGTGTTGGCCAACTCTTGAATATCCTTAGGCATGGTAGCCGAGAAAAACAAGGTTTGTTTCTTAGCTGGCAACTTGCGTAGTAGCTTCTTTACGTCGTTAATAAAGCCCATATCTAACATACGGTCGGCTTCATCCAGCACAAATATTTCAATGTTCCTTAGGTCGATAAACCCTTGGTCAATTAAGTCAAGCAAACGTCCTGGGGTGGCAATCAACACATCAGTACCGCGTTTAAGGCCCTGCGTTTGTTGATGCTGACCCACGCCACCAAATATTACTTGGTTGCGGATGCCGGTATACTTGCCATAAGCATCAAAACTTTCCCCAATTTGCAAGGCAAGCTCGCGAGTTGGGGTTAATATCAATGAGCTGATGTGGTGGTTGGGCTTTCCGGCCTTAGTACCATGCAGTAGTTGTAAAATAGGTATCGCAAAGGCCGCTGTTTTACCGGTACCTGTTTGGGCACAGCCCAACACGTCTTTACCTTGAAGTGCAATAGGGATAGCCTGTTCCTGAATGGGCGTAGGCTGAGTGTATCCTTCTTCGGCTAAAGCCTTTTGAATAGGGACAATCAAATTCAATTCCTGAAATGTCATAATTTATTGTGGAAAGCCGATCCGAGATCCGTTATTGGATGCCTTGCATCCTGAGGCGGCTTTGTTAAAATGTGTTGTAATTTGAAATGGTTTCCGAGCCAATCACGAACTTTAGATATAACGGTTTACAAGGGTAGAAAGTCGTGATATGGTGGTTTTCTGGTGCAAAGATACGGTATATATACGTAGTAAGTCAAGTAATAGTTCAAGCTGACGTTAAATAGCAAACAAAACTAATACCTTTATAAATCAATTTTCCCCTTAAGTGTTATCGTTTTGGCATAGTTCTGTGATACTTGATTTCCAGGTTTGATGGAACTACAAAACAACCCTTGGAGTTTAACTATCAAACTTAACTAACCTAAAGCCTACTCTAAAACTGAACTAATAGCATGGATACGCAAAAGCTTGTGCACGACGAATCGAAATTTT
>CAIOSU010000134.1 GCA_903861055.1 uncultured bacterium | reverse complement strand
GTATTGCGCGGCGGCTCTTGTGCTACGCCAAAAAGCCACATTAGGCCTACTTACCGCAACTTCTTTCAGCCAGATAAAAGGTGGCAGTTTACGGGTTTTCGGTTGGCAGAGCACACCTTATAATGTGCTAATTTGAAAATGTGCTAATTTGAAAATAAATTTTAGGTAATACCTTGTCATTTTCATTTCGCCTTAGGCGATACAAATCGGTACATTCTCAAATTATCCCTGTATCTTTTTCTCGCTTATCCGTTAGCATTGGGTAAAGCGTTTCGTTATGTCTTATACCACCTATCAGATGCAGCAACCATCCTATACTGCCCGCTCGGCCGATGTAAGCGAAGAACAAGCCTGGATAATGGCCGCCCAGCAAGATTCACGCAAGTTTGAGCCCCTTTACAATCGCTATTACGAGGCTATTTACCGCTTTGTTTACCAGCGCGTAAACGACAAGCATGCCACTAGCGATATTACCTCGGAGGTATTTATTAAAGCCTTATCGAGCCTCAACTCTTTTTCACATCAAGGTATTCCGTTTAGTTCTTGGTTGTTTCGCATTACGCGCAACATGCTCATCGACCGTTTCCGCAAGGGCAAAAACCACAGGGTAATAAACGTAGAAACCAGCGCCCTAGCGGGTATGGTCGAAGAAGCTGAAATAACAAGTGTAGATGAGGGAAAGATGAACCGCATGTTGCAGTGCCTCGAAAACCTTGCAGATGAGGATATGCAAATGATTGAAATGCGCTATTTCGAGAAGCGCAGTTTTAAAGAAATTGGCGAGATTTTGGACATAACCGAAAATAACGCCAAAGTAAAAACCTATCGCATCTTAGACAAGATGAAAAACCTAATGCAGCTAGCTAAATAACCCAGCCATGAAAAAGAACAAATTCAATATAAACCCTTCCCCTGTAACGCCAGAGGATATACAAGCAGGCAAAAATTTTGATGCCTTCCATAAGCAATACCAAAGTACCCAACGCGGTACGGTGCTGCGCCGCATGGCTTTGCCTAGCTTAGCTGCAGTTGCCGCATTGGTGCTGGTGTTTATGTTATTTAGGTTGCCCAACGGCGGTACCCAAATGGTGGCACAGTTTATAGCGCCGCCCATTCAAGGGCTGGAGCGCACCTACGAGCAAATTAGCTTTATGGTTGAAGAAGGACTCATGATAGACCTGCCAAGCGGCACTAAAATAAACATACCGCCCAATGCCTTTGTAGATGCCAAGGGCAACCCATACAAAGGCCCTGCAATCCTTAATTACCGCGAATATACTGACCCACTATCTATTGCACTTAGCGGTATACCAATGACCTATGATTCGGCTGGAGTATCGTATACTTTCGAGTCGGCAGGGATGTTTGACATGGTGGTTGAAGGCAAACCAGTTGGCGAGGCCACTGATGTCAGCCAAACACTTTCGTTGGCCAATGGCGCCATAGTATCGGTGGGTATGCCTACTACCAACCCCGACGATGACTTTAACGTGTATGAACTAGATACCGCAAATAAAAACTGGGCCTTGCGCGGCAAAGATTCAATTGCAACTATAGCAGCAGATGCAGCCCCCGAACTTACGCCAACCAAAATTACCGCTACCAAACCCGTTAAAGTAGAGGTAACCGATGCCAAACTGCAACAATTGTTCAACACCATCCAAATGATTGGGGATAGCATTGCCTATTACCAAAACTTTGAGCTGATAAAACCGCTTAGAGCCTCTACCGAAGC
>CAIOSU010000133.1 GCA_903861055.1 uncultured bacterium | reverse complement strand
TATTGTAATACTTGGACTTTGGAGATATCGTGCGCGATGACAGTGCGTATTTATGCGGGTATGCCAGTTGGTCAGTTGATTTATTTTATGGTACACGGCGAAGTAGAGCGCCTATATAACAAAAAGGACGACGCCAAATATAACAACCGCACCTTGAAGCCTATTGAGAGCATGATGTGGAAGAACAAGTTTTAATTTGGCAATGTGCCAATTTGAAAATTTGAAAATTTGAAAATAACACATTAAAAAACTCAATCATACTTCGTACCTCGTACTTTGTACATCATCATTCATTCGCTATCTTTAATGATAGAAAATGAATGAAGCTATGAGTGCCACTGCATCGAAAACGAGCTATTACCCTACCGAGAAGAATAAAGTATTGCACAACTTTATTGCTAGCAATAATTTTTACGAAAGCGACCAAATCCTGCAGCACTATGTACGCCATAAAATAAGCGCACAAGGGCTAGCCTATATGCAAGATAAGCTACAATATATTGGCAAAGCTGCTGCTGGGCCTATGAACGAGCTATCGTTGGATGCCGACAAAAACGGGCCGATATTGGTAAAACGCAATGCCTTTGGCGAAACTGTAAACGAAATAAAATTCCACCCCAGTTATTGGGAATTGATGAAGATAGCCGTAAAGTCTGGCATGTTCCGTGTAAAATGGGAACCAAGTCTTCAGGCACAGTTTAAGCCCGAAGGCCACCGATTGGGCTTTGCCGCCGGCTACTTATTTGCCATGAGTGAAAGCGGCCAATATTGCCCATTATGCATGACCGACGGCGTAGCGCGATTGATTGACCTGTTTTGCGACGATGAAGATAAGGCTCGCCTGCTACCGCACATTTATACCGAAGATGCGGCGCAGTTTTACACGGGTGCCATGTACCTTACCGAGAAAACTGGTGGCAGCGATGTAGGTGCCAGCATAACCACGGCCACGCACAAAGAGGGCAAAACCTTTGCGCTGAATGGCGAAAAATGGTTTTGCAGCAATGCCAATGCCGAAATTATTTTTGCCCTGGCTCGCACCGATAATGAAGTAAAAGGCACGCGCGGCCTTTCAATATTTATGGTAGAAAAAAACCTACCCGATGGCACCCGCAACCCGATAGATGTAATCCGTTTGAAAAATAAACTAGGCGTGCGTAGCATGGCCAGTGCCGAAACCTACCTAACCGATACGCAAGGCACTATAGTGGGCGAAGAGTTTCAAGGGTTTAAGGTGATGATTGAAATGGTGAACCTTAGTCGTGTATACAACTCGGTAGCCGCTTTAAGCTGCTCACGTAGGGCATTGGTGGAGGCATACCAGTTCTTGAACACCCGCAAGACCTTTGGCAAAACTGCAATTGAGCATGCCCTTATCCGTACCAAACTTACCGAGTTGGGTGCCCTAAACGTGGCCAACTTTTATTTGGTTTGGCGCGCTATTGAGGCGCTTGATAACACTGATGCCGGCAATGAGCGCGAAGCCCAGTTGTTTCGGATTATTAACCCTATGACTAAAAAATGGAGCGCCGAAAAGGGTGTGTACATAGTACGTGAAAGCATGGAACTAATGGGTGGCCTTGGCTACATTGAAGACCAAGTGATGCCCAAACTGATGCGCGACATGATGGTTCTGCCAATTTGGGAAGGCTCAGGTAACATCATAATACTCGATATGCTGCGAGCCCTATGGAAAAGCAACGGATTGACCGTACTGCTGGAAGAAATAGCCAATAGTGCTAATAACAGCCCCGAAAATGCGGAATTCCTTCATAACGGAATCAGCGAGTTGGTTGCTTTTGGCGAATCGCTCAAAGCCTTACCACAGGACGAAATGGAAGCTAGCGCTAAAGTGTTTTTTGAGAACTTAACCTCGTTATACCAAATTTCGTTATTGATTGACAATTTGGACAAAGAAAGTGCTGCTTGGATTAGCCCAGCACTAACATATCTTAAAAATACCTATTTCCCATCTACAAAATTGCAGCAGGTGCGGCCCTTGAACGTGGAAACGGTTAATGGATTGATTGCTTGGAACATTTAGTCCAATAGGATACGACACTGCTTATTCTGTCAGTTATTTGATAATGGTGTGCTTTTTGATTAGCACCAAAGCAATGGAGATAAAGTCTGCTTGACGAAATCTGCGCTATCTGAGAAATGTGTGTTCCTAATGCAAGAAGAGAGAAGAGATGTATTATTGCCCCTATTGTTTCCTCTGATACTGGTAGTTGTACTGGGCATGATAAAACTGTTTGAGGCAACGCAGGATATGCCCTTGGTAATGCTGGGTATACACCCCCGCCACCTCAATGGCTTGATGGGTATTGTCACCGCTCCCCTTGTTCATGGCGATTGGCAGCATTTGTTATCCAACGCCTCTCCTTTATTGTTGATGGGCTGGATGCTGGGCTACTTTTACCCGCGGGCCTTTGTAGGCGTTGTGCTCAATAGCTGGTGGATAACAGGTACATTGGTTTGGCTGGGGGCTAACAGCAATGCCTGGCACATAGGAGCTAGTGGTGTGGTGTATGCTTGGGCATTTTTTCTATTAGCCAGCGGGCTACTGCGCCGAGAGCGGCAGCGAAGTGCAGTGGTGGCTTTGATTATTGCTTTATACGGTGGTTTGGTATGGGGCCTTATGCCCGGACTAGAAGGTATAAGCTGGGAAAGTCACTTAGCCGGTACTGCTGTTGGGCTGCTATTGGCCATTGCCTACCGCCATTATGACATACCCCCTGCCGATATAGACCCTTTTGAAGATGAAGTAGAAGATACTGGGGTAGATTACAAGTATAGGGGGTGAGAGGTTAAAAGACATTTTATTAATGGATGAAAGGGCTAATTTCCAATTTTGAATTTTTAATTCCCACGGCAACATTACCTTTGCACCGTGCATTTAACCCCTGCCGCATTTTGTCATGAAAAGTGCTTACTTAAAAATGCATGCGGCTATATTACTCTGGGGGCTAACAGGAATTTTTGGCAAGTTGATATCTTTGGACGAATTGCCGCTGGTTTGGTGGCGCATGACCATAACCGTAATCATACTGGGCGCGGCACTTAAGTGGTTTGATCAACTAGATACTACCATTTTAAAAAAGGCTAAAGGAGCCCTCTTTTCAGGGGCTGTGCTAGCTTCGCATTGGATATTCTTTTTTGCTTCCATCAAATACTCCAACGTATCTATAGCACTTTGCACCTTAGCCAGCACCGCCATGTTCAGCACGCTTATTCAATCGGCTATAGCGCGGCAGCGGCCAATGGCCAAAGAGCTTATTGCCAGCGCATTTACTATACTAGGCGTGGGTGTAGTCTTTCAATTTCAAGAATTGCATGTGGTAGGCATTATGTTGGGTTTAGTGAGTGCTTTTCTAGGTGCAACAGTTACCATCCAAACCAAAATTTTGTTGGACGAATATTCGCCATACAACTTATTGTTTCTACAATTGGTAGGCGGTGTTGGGGTTATTACGCTTATTGCGCCTCTATATTTTATGGCCAACCCAACCACAGCAGTGTTACCAGTTGGCGCCGATTGGCTGTATCTATTGGTGTTGGGCGGCCTATGCACCGCCTATGCTATGAAACTAGCCTATGATTCTTTGGCCCATGTATCTGCATTCGTACTCAATCTATCTACCAATTTAGAGCCGCTTTACTCTATACTTCTTGCCTTTGTGTTATTTAAGGAATACGAACAATTAAACAATGGCTTCTATATAGGTTCGGTACTTATCTTATTTTCGGTGGTGCTGGGCACTGTCAACTTCAGCGATTTGTGGAGCAATAGTAAAAAAACAGTCAAAGAATAAGGTTCGTTGTTTTCCCTTGTAACAATAACTTTCCATTCATTACCTACCAATGATTTTTTCTATCATTTTCTTTTTGTAACTTTGTTGCATATGCAATAAATATTAATGCGTAGCGAAACACTGAAATATTCTGCACTGGGTTTGTTGGCGATAATAATATCGTTCAATGCCCTGCAAGTATGGCACAATGGCTGGGCGCATGTTGTTGAATGCTCTAGTACCGAAAAAGCACAACACCTCAGCGAGGAGGCAGATTGTTTGCTTTGCCATCTCTACTTTTCAGCTACTTCCACAGCATTGCAAGTGTTGAACATAATAGTCGCATCTACAGTGTTCGTGGTAGCCACTTGGCAGCCTAATCTTACAAAATACACTCCTATTTTGGGCCAGCCTTTGCGTGGCCCCCCGGCTTTCATGGCCTAATTACCCGCATTGTTTCAAAACATAGGATTGCCCTTTGGGTTAGATGCTTCTATTTTTTTAACAATCTATGCACCTACACAGTCATTTGCCCCCATCAAACCAATAATTTGTACCGAATACTTTTGTCTTGGATTGCCATAATTATGGCTATTGCAACTGCACAGGCACAGCAGCCAATAGATAGCTGCAGCCTAGTACTTTCTGGGCAAGTGCACGATGCTGCCACGGGTGAACCGTTGCCTTTTGCCGAGGTGTTGGTAGTAGACTTAAGCAGCGGCACCGCCGCCGATGTCGAGGGGCAATATACATTGAAAAATCTATGCCCAGGCACATACCATCTGCACATTATGCAACTTGGCTACGAAACGGCTGACACCACCATAAACCTTCACGCGTCAATGAATTTCTCAGTGTTACTAGCACCAAGCAGTATTAAGGTTGGCACAGTAGTGGTTAATGGTGAACGAAGGCATCATGAGGCCACCACACAATCGATAACTACCATTGAGGCACAGGAATTGGAAGAAACTCGTGGGCTTTCGTTGGGCGAAGGACTAACGAAGGTCTCTGGCTTGAGCATTATTAGCACGGGTCCGAGCATATCGAAGCCTGTGATACATGGCCTGCACAGCAACCGTATTTTGATATTGAACAACGGTATCCGCCAAGAGGGACAACAATGGGGCTCTGAACATGCACCGGAAATTGATGCATTTATGGCTAAACGCCTAACCATTATCAAAGGCGCCAGCAGTGTGCGCTATGGCAGCGATGCCATTGGTGGGGTAATATTGGTTGAGCCTAACCCACTGCGCCGCACCCCTGGCATAGGTGGCGAACTGAATTTAGTAGGCTTTAGCAATGGGTTGCGTGGGGCAATGTCGGGTACTCTAGAGGGTAACCTTACAAAAGTGCCTGCCCTATCATGGCGCTTACAGGGTACAATAAAACGGAGCGGCAACATGCGTTCACCCGACTACTACTTGGCTAATAGCGCCTATCAAGAGCGTAATTTTTCGGGTGCAGTAGGCTATCTAAAACCTAAGGTGGGTGTTGAGCTATTCTTTAGCGAGTTTCGGAGCAAAATTGGTATACTATCGGCATCGCATATTGGCAACCTTACCGACCTTAATCGGGCATTTGAGAGCAATGTGCCATTGGTTACCTCAGGGTTTGATTATGCCATTAGCCGGCCCTACCAATTAGTACGGCACGATTTGTTTAAGTTAAAAACCTTCATAAACACAGGCTCACTTGGTAAATTGACCTTGTTATATGGCTACCAATACAATCTGCGCTACGAATACGACAAAGACCCACCGCTAAACGATTCGCTGGCGGCCCTGAATTTACCAGAGCTGCAATACGAAATTACCACCCACAGCATAAACCTTGATTGGGAACATACACAATTAGGCAGTTTTAAAGGTATGGTTGGGGTAAATTTTTTGAACCAAGCCAACCTATATAGCGGTCGTTTCTTTATTCCCAACTTCCGTAATTTTGGCGGTGGGGTGTATGCTTTAGAGCGGTTTATAAAGCCGAAGTTTGAACTAGAAGCGGGTATACGCTACGATTACAAGTGGCAACAGGCTTTTATACCCGTTAAAAACAATAACGTATTGAGCCCCACCCGTACCTTTGGCAATGTGAGCGGTTCGTTAGGTGCAATCATTAAACCTAGCAACTTGTGGGATTTGCACGTAAACGTTGGCACTGCTTGGCGCCCCCCTGCCATAAACGAATTGTATAGCAACGGCCTGCACCATGGTGCTGCGGCCATCGAAATTGGAGATAGCACCCTAACAGCCGAACATGCTTACAACGCTTCGGCTACGCTAAACCTAACGGCACTTGGCGATAAGTTGCATATTGAGCTAGGCGCTTACTACACTTACTTCAACAACTATATTTATGCGCGGCCAGAGCTGCCGCCCATGCTTACCATCCGTGGAGCGTTCCCTACCTTCCGATACACGCAGGTAAATGCCGACTTTAAAGGCATTGACCTGAACTTGGAATACACTGTTTGGAAAGGGCTAAACCTTAGCAGCAAAAGCTCGCTGCTTTGGGCTTGGAATTATAGCGACGGCGATTACCTCATTAATATTCCTTCTCAAAGGTTTGAGCACAGCATTAGCTATCAATTCAATAGTTATAAGCGGATAAATAACGCCTATATATCGCTTACGGGCAAAAACGTTTTGCAACAAAAACGAGCTCCGCTAAATGGAGATTTTGCAACACCGCCAGCTGCCTATTTTTTGTTGGGCTTCAACGCGGGCATCACTGTTATGTGTGGCAAACAACCGCTTGAGTTTGGGTTGGCTATAAACAACCTACTGAACCAGAGCTACCGTGAATACCTTGACCGCTTTAGATACTTTGTAGATGCACCAGGTACCGATGTTTCGGTGCGCGTGAGAGTACCATTTAATATCAAATCAAAACCTTAAAAACCAAAAATTATGAGCACTTTCAAAAACCTTTTTTTATTAGCAACCCTCTCGACTCTTGTATTTGCCAGTTGCCAAAAAGATGACGTGGAAAACCCTGACGACAACAATGAAAGTGAGTTGATAACCACAGTTACACTAGCCTTTACCGATTCGGCAAACACGGCCAGTGTACGTTACTTTACCTTCAACGACCCAGATGGCGAAGGCGGTAACGGCCCAACTCAGTTTGACACCATCCGCTTACAGGCAAGCACTACCTATTTTACTTCCGTAATCTTGCTCGACCAATCGGGTAGTGCAGTGGATACTATCTCCAATGAAGTACTGGAAGAAGGTGTTGACCATCAGTTCTTTTTTAATACTACTGGCGCTTCGGCCACCATAACTTATACCGACACCGACGACAACGGAAACCCAATAGGCTTGCAAACCAAATGGGTAACTGGCAACATAAGCACAGGCATAGCCACGGTAGTGCTAAAGCACCAACCCGATATTAAAGCGCCAGCACCCGGTAACGAAGCTTTAGGTGAGACGGATGTGGAGTTGAGCTTTGTGTTTGAGATTGAATAAGAAAGGTTAGGAGATTGTCTTGGCGCAGTATTTGGCAGATACTGCGCCATTTTTTTCCAAAATACGTATGCAGTTTTTACAAAAATGGCATCGCCAGTAATAAATGAAGACCTTTTACAGTTTGAAATTGTCTTTTGTATCTAAGGGGCATCAAAAGACCGTGGTTTTTTTGAAAAATTGATTAGCAAGAATTACGAAAACAATCTACTGAAAGTAGCGTTAGCAGAAGATGTTAAGTGAAACAGTATGTTTATGTGCTGTATTTAGTTAAATTTCGGTTCTAAAGAATTATCCCAATGAAAATTTTGTTCATCATAACAGGTGTCATTTTGGTGCTGTTTACTGCGTTTCAAATTTACATCACCATGTCCATCTTTAAAACAGAAAACCAAGCTTACGAAGTAATCCGGAAAGAAAAAGCATTCGAGATACGGTTTTATCCAGCTGCTACTATGGCCATAATAACATCAAACTTAAAATCGTATAGCGATTTAGGTTCTTCTGGGTTTGGAACTTTAGCCAAGTACATATTTGGCGGCAACAGCGAAAAGAAACAAATAGCCATGACGGCTCCAGTGCACATGGAAGTTGGCGACACTGTATCAACAATGGCCTTTGTAATGCCAGCCAAATACCAAATCGGTGATTTGCCAAAACCTGACAATGCCAAAATAATAATAAAAACCTCAGAACCCGAGTATGTTGCAGTTATTCAGTTTGGTGGTTTTTCATCTGCTTCAAAAATTGAAAAGCACAAAGCTATACTCGAAAAAGCACTTCAAGAGAAAGGTTTGTCTTACCACGGAAACTTTCGCTTTTTGGGCTACAACCCTCCTTTTCAACTCTTCGGAAGAAGAAATGAGGTAATTGTGGCATTGGATGCTAGCGAGATAGAACAGCAATAATAGCGATACTCAGCTGCCCCTTCGTGCTTTATGCTCTAGCTTCTGACAAGCCGTTATCAGTTTTAAATTCAAAAAACTGAAAGGCTAAACTTACCATTACCGACAATACAAAATAGCTAACAATTACAATCGTTGCACCAGGTATAAACGCATCAATAGTAAACCAGCCTTCGTATACGCTTATAATGGCCAGCGCAAACAAAAGTCGCGCTACCTCAAACAACCAAGCGAATTTAGATTTATCCATGAGTTCAGTGAAGCTGTATACGCCCAAGTAGATAAAGAACCCATAAACAAACAGCTCCGTTTTGGTAAATACCGCAGCTTGGGTAATCATGAACATTAGAAAGAAAAAGGTGATTACTAGTTGTGCCCAACTCCAAGCTATCAAATAGATACTGGCCGATGGCATATATTTCTGTTGAAGGCTAGCATCCTTTATATACGGCACAGGGTATTTTTCGGCAACATCCGCGGGGCGCCAGCCGGTAGGCATAAACCAAATCCTAAATCTATCTTTCCAGCTACTAGTGCGCCAGGCATCTTTGATGAGCAAAGTAACGTGCAAGAAATTTATCTTAACAGGATTCCAAGTGTTTACTGGCCTAGTAATACCATAAATGGGTTTTACATCGGGCAACTCTTCTTGAAATGTACCAAACAGCTTATCCCATATGATGAGCAAGCCACCAAAATTCCTGTCGATATAAATGGGGTTAATGGCGTGGTGAATGCGATGATGGCTGGGGGTTACAATAATTTTCTCCAAGAAACCCATTTTACCGATAAGCTGTGTGTGGTACCAAAACCCACCAAAAAGCATCACTACGGCCAATATCGCCAGTACATCAGTAGGAATACCGAAAATAGCAGCAGGAATTAGCAAGAAAGTATATACTTGCACAAAATCGGAAATGGTTTGGCGCAAGGCTACTGGTAGGTTATACTCTTCACTGCTATGGTGTATTACATGGCGGTTCCACAATAAATTGTAGCGGTGTGCCCAGCGGTGCGACCAGTAAGCATAAAAATCGATACTGATGAAACCAATAACATACTGAAGGGCGGTAGACTCTATACTAAACACGGCAAAATGCTTCAACAAAAAATCGTAGGTAACTATGTAGATGGTCATGCCTAATACTTTACTAAGCACATTGGTTAGCCCCGAACTAAGGCTTGACACGGCATCCATGCTGTTGATAATGGCTAGTTTTTTATACTTTGCCACTATCATTTCAATACCTATCATCAGTATAAAAATGGGCAAAACATATACTAAAGCACCTGCGAATGTTTCCATACAAGTAAATTGGGTAGCCCATCCAGCTTACACAATGCCGAAACGAAAGTAGGCATGGATGGAATAGTAGCATGAAGGTAGTAATACTTCAGCCCCGAAAGATTAACAAAAGATAATTAATGCTTCTTTGTTGCAATTCTTTTGCGGATGCGGCTTAACGATACAGGCGTGATACCCAACATGTTGGCAATATACTTCATCGGTACACGATTCATTAATTGCGGATAATCGGTTGCGAATTTCAAATAGCGTTTTTCTGGGCTCAATAAAATAAAGTCGTCAATAGCCGAGAGGCACTCCGATAAGGTCTTTTTCATAAAATACGTTCTACCTGCCTCCAGTTTCGGGTTCTTGTCCAATAGCTGCCGCATAATGGCGGAGTCAATCATTATCAGTTCTGTAGGCTCCAAAGCATGAAAAGTAAATCGTGAAGGTTTGTCAAACAAGTCTATTTCATAAGATGAAAGCACTTCGTTTTCGCAACGCAATCTATTGGTTGTTTCCTCGCCATTATCATCAGTGTAGTATGAGCGAACCAAGCCAGATTTGACAAAATAAATGCATCCCTTGCGCGAACCTTGCTCTAAGAAAATATCGCCGGTTTCCAACTCCATTAGTTGGGTGTGCCTCAAAAATTCTATTATATCGGTATGGCTTAGCTCTTGTATAAAAGGGAAAGCCTGTTTAATCTTCTCTAAATCAACCATTATACCGAATTGAATTTAAAGGTATTGAAAAAATACAATTGCCGTGAATAATTAAAATGAAAGAAATGGATTTACTTCCACTCGGAACAAATAACAGTAACTTTTTGGCAGCCCCAAGAATGGTTCTAGTAGTGAAAACACCATCCCTTAAAATCTGCTACCTTTGTGCCTAGATGCATCCATTGCGCACATACCGTATTGAGACGGAACGATTGGTAATCCGCTGCTATAAGCTGGAAGATGCACCGGCGTTTCTAGAGTCGATTGCAACCAGTAAGGAACACCTGCTGCCTTACATGGCTTGGGCCGAGAGCCAACCTACCTCGTTGGAGGAGCGCATCGATTTTCTGCGTATAGCCATTGCCAATTACCACTTGGGTAAAGATGCCATGATGGCCATTTGGGACAAAACCGAAACGATATTTATTGGCAGCACAGGCTACCACGATAGGGTGAAGGGCAATGCCACCGAAATTGGCTGCTGGATTGATGCAAGGCAAGCAGGCAAGGGATATGCAACCGAGGCTGTTGCGGCCCTTACTAAAGTGGCATTTGAAATTGAAGGTTGGGACAGGGTGGAAATACACCATGTGCCCGAGAACGAGGTTAGTGCCAAGGTGCCCCTTAAGCTGGGCTATACCTGTGAGGCCACGCTAAAGCTGCGCCTGCCCATGCAGGGCGGCCCAGGCGATGAGATGATATGGAGCATTTTTAGGCAAGAGTTTGAGAAGCTACCCATAAAGAAATTGCCCGTGAAAGCCTTTGATGCTATTGGCCGTGAAATTTCATTGGGAAACCACCATTGGCTAACCGAAAAAGGCAAGGATAACAGATAATGAAAAGATCTACGGTTATTAGGTTGGCAGCACTCGGGGTATTGATGGTAACGTTGGCGCTACTTGCTAAATTCACGGTGCTGGGCGACTACCTGAACTACCAATACCTTAGCGAGATGCTGCTTGGGGCTGGCGCATTAGGCGTGGTTATATACCTAGCCGCATATACAGGCGGTGCGCTTATGAATTTGCCCGCTATGCTTTTTACCGCCACGGCATTGCTGGTTTATGGCATACCTATGGGATTTCCGATAGCGTTTTTTGGGTCGTTTGTGGCTTCGTTTGTGCATTTTCAGGTAGTGCGGTCTATTGGCGGGCAGGCACTGGCTGAGGTTAAAATTCCCATCATGCAAAAGATAATGTCAAGGTTTTACAGTCACCCTTTGCGCACGGTAGTGCTGCTTCGGGCATTGTTTTTCATTTCGCCACCCGTAAATTATCTATTGGCACTATCTAACGTCCGAAACCGTGACTTGGTGCTGGGTACGTTATTAGGTATTATACCTCAAATAGCGTTTCATGCCACGCTCATTTATTTCACGAGAGATTGGGTGCTCAAAGCCATTCAATAACTGCAATTTGAGTTTAGGTTGTAGGTGATGCACCACTATTGGGTCGTTGTTTTGGGATGCTATTAGCAACCAGCCCATTGGATTATTTACTTTTACTAATTGCCTGGCATCCCCAGCTAGTGATAATCACATTGCCAGTTGTTTTTTCGTTGATACCAAATTGATAGTTTGATAAAGATTTAAAAACACTCTGTTAACGAGTGGCGTAAATAGCTGGATAAATATTAATCGAGGCACTTTAGAACCTTACCGTACACCTCCATTACCCCATCAGCAAAGGTCTTAGGCGTAAATTGCTGTACGTGGGCATGCCCAAGGGAAGCTAGTTGTTGCCTTAGGGCTGGGTTGGTTATTAGCTTTGCCATGGCCTCAGCAATATTCTCGGGCTTAGAATTTGGGGTATAAACGGCACCAGGCCCTGCAGCCTCTTGCAAGCATCCGCCACTCAATGTAATTACGGGTGTACCGCAGTGCAGGGCCTCAATAATGGGTATACCAAACCCTTCCATTAACGATGGATATACAAACGCCAGTGCTTGGTTATAAATGCTGGGTAAATCTTCGGTAGGAATATCTTTTAAAAACAATACGCTATCAGATAACTGCTTGGCCTTTGCGTACTGTTGTACCTTAACAAGGTACTCGCCGCCGCTGCCTACCAACACTAGTTTTAAACCAGGTTCATCTACCATCCTAAATGCCTCCAACAATTGCAAAGTTTGCTTGCGCTCGGTAATGCTGCCTACGTACAACAGATATTGGTCAGGCAATTGGTAGCGGTTTCTTATGATTGTTAATTGGGCCGACGCAGGCGGTTGAAGGTAAATGGGGTTACAACTTTGGTATACAACATCTATCTTATCTTTCGGTGTACCAAAGTGCTTAATTATAGCTTGCTTGGTTTGCTCGCTGATGGCAATAATACGATCGGCGCGGTCGCAAGCCATACTACTTTTGGCGCGGTATATTTGGCGGTCTATTTTCGGGTAAAGCTCTGGATAATCAAGGAAAATCAAATCATGAATGGTTACCACGCTAGGAACTTTCGATGCTGCGATATTTAAAGGCAACTCGCCGCTCAAACCATGATAAATCTGTATGCCATCCTTGGCCAATTGGCTGCCCAGCATCGCGCTGCGCCATATAGCAGGAAAAAGCCTGTAAAAAATACCGCTAGGGCAATGCACCTCAAAAGGCGGTTGAGCAAGAAATAGCTCAGTGCTAGTATTAGGCGCCTTAGGCAAATAAAGGTGATAATGGTTGTTCGGGTAATATTGCGCAATCGCCTGCAACAAATTACGGCTGTAGTGACCCAAACCAGTATGGTTGAAAAATGCCCGTTTGGCATCGAAGCCTATCTGCACGGGTTGGGTCAACTCAATACTTCTTTATAGATTTCAAAAACCTTTCCTGCCATTACGTGGTAATCAAATTGTAAGGCTTTCTCTTTAGCTGCAGCAACTAAATTTTGGGTATATTCACTATCAACAGACAAATGTAGAATATGCATGGCTAATGCCTCCGCATCTCCAATGGGAGCCAATAGGCCCGTTTTACCGTGCTCCACTAGCTCGGGTATGCCACCAGCTGCAGTAGCAATTACTGGTATTTCGCTCATGTAAGCATCCAATATACTCGTGCCTAAACCCTCTGTTTTGCTGGTCATCATAAAAATGGACAACTCTGGCATAACGTCCCTTATGTCTTTCCTAAAACCAGTAAGTATTACCCGCTTTTGCAATCCTTTTCTTACAATCTCCTGCTTCACTTCCTGCTCCATTTCTCCGCCTCCTATCCATACAAAGTAGTATTGCGCATGATCTTTTAGTGCATCGGCAACTTTTAAAAAAGTGTATGGGTCTTTATGATCGGCCAGCGCTGCAACATTGCCAATTATTATGGCATCATTAGGAAAATTCAATAGTCTCCTCAGCCGTCCGTCAGTATTTACTTCTTTCTTGGTATCAACACCACTATGGACAATTCTTATTTTACTAGTGTCCATAATTGATGGGGTCAAAACATCCTTAATGGCCTGAGATACGCATATAATGCGCTTGATATTGGGGTGATTGTATTTGTATTTTGAAAAAAAGTTCTTCGTAACGCCAAAATCAACCCTGCGGTGTAACACTATCGGCGTTTTAACGCCTAAAAAAGTTGCTGCTATTATGGCGTTATTGTGCGCATGCGAATCGTGCACATGAATAAGGGTTGTGTTATTGGCAATTACCAGTTGTTTAATTTTTTTGGCGTAAGCCCAACTAATGCTGCCCCCTTTAGGAATATGGGTAACGCTAAGGCTATACTTGTTGCAATAGCCCATCAAAGATGATTTTGAAGAGCAAAGTACCGTTTGTTTTATCTTTAAGTCATGCAATCCATGGTAGAGGTAGGCAATTTGCTGCTCGCCTCCACGCCAAGTTAGGGCCGTGCTTAGGTGCAGTATGTGCATTATAATACAGGGTTTTGGCTTTTCAGTAGCCATAGTTTTACGTAGCGCAGAGCTACCGAATAAGCAGAAAGTATATTTACAATAAAACCTGGCATACCGTCTAGAAAGCCTTTTTTTAGAAAAAATCCTTTTATAAAACGCGCGGGTGGACTAAAAAGTATTTTCCACAACCGAGGCACCCGGTGGCCTTCCATCATTTCGCGGGCCGCCAGCTCGCTGTATTTGTTTATTCGCTCTACGTGTTCGGTTATATCTTTACAAGTGTAGTGCAGCAGATCGCCTTCAAGATGGTGTATAGTAGTACCTGGTGTCAATATCATTTCTTCGTGCACATACTGTCCTTCCCACCTGCCTTCACGGCGCGGAAATAAACGAATTTTCTTATCAGGGTAGAAACCACCGTAACGTATCCACGAACCATAGTAATTGTTCAATCTATTGAATTCGTAAGCTCCGTTCATGTTGGGCTTTACTTTCAATATGCTTTCTCGCAATTCGTCGCTAAGAGCTTCGTCGGCATCCAACGATATAATGTACTCATGAGTAGCTAGAAGGTTAGCGTTATTTTTGGTGTTGCTATATCCTTCCCACGGGCCAATCACAAGGCGCGCGCCAAAGTCGCGGCAAATATACTGGGTAGCATCGCGGCTGCCAGAGTCGTATACCACCACCTCATCAACCACGCCTTTAAGCGAGGCCAAGCAACGGTCGATATGCTGCTCTTCATTGTAGGCGATTATTACTGCCGAAATGCCGTTCATCTTCCCGGATTTTCTTTGTCCGAAGTAAAAATAAGCTTTCCAAATGAAAAGCACAGTTATGCTTAAGAGGGGATTTGATGCTAACCTCTTGCTTTGTCAAGTAGCACACTTAACTGAATAGCCTCTTCTTCGGTAAGACCATTGAGATTATTTTCGATGTTAGGTCCTGCCATGGCATCTATATCTGCTAGTAGTTTTAGGCCCGATTCTGTTATACAAACGTCTACTAATCGTTTATCGCCTTTACAAACGCGCCGTTCAAGCAAGCCTTGATTATGCAGCCTGTCTACAATTCGACTTGTATCGGGCATGCGGTCGAGCATACGGTTGCGTATTTCGCTAGTGCTTATAGGGCTAGGATGCTGGCCGCGTAAAATGCGCAACACGTTAAACTGTTGTGCAGTTACCCCAAATGGCTTTAAGAGGTCTTTTACCTTATCATTCAACCAATATGCGGTAAATATGATATTAAGGCTGGCATGATGCCACTCGCTCTTAAACTTCGACATTTTCAGTTCATCTTCCAGTTTCATCTCATCTACATTTCGATGTTAAAACATTGTTAAGATACGAAAAGTTTGGAAGGCTAAATTGATTCAGCAAGTAGTTTAAACTTTTCGGGCACTGGCTGCACCTTGCGGGTACTGTAGTCAAAAAATACAAGACCTGTTTTTGCTTTGCACAGCAATTTGCCTGTTGTGGTGTTAGTGGCGCGATAATATATATCCATGTTGCAGCGGCCAAAGTCTCCAATGGCTACTTCAATGTGTATAACATCGCCATGGAACCCTTCACTTAGATACTGCAGTGCCGCATCAGCCAAAATCATGCTGCTGCCTTCTACATCCGACTCTTTGTAGCCCAGCCAACTAAAAAAACGAATACGCGCTTCTTGCAACAAACCCATTAATCGGTCGTTGCCCAAGTGGTTGGCAAAGTTAATATCGCTGGCTAAAATGGGCACTTCGGTAAAAAAAGGAAACGCTTCTGGTAGGTCTATCTGAACTCGTGGCATGGCGCTATTGCGTAATAAAAACCTTGCAAATATATCGGCTTTCGCCCGAAACTATTTGCAAAAAGTACATCTGCGCTGGTAATTGGTCCAATTTTAAGGTAATTGTACCATTTTCGCTCATATCATAGCTTGAAACCTCAAATCGCTTACCCAATATATCGGTAATCATTAACTCAATACCTATTGGCGTACCGGTAATAGTTAGCATATCTTTAGTAGGGTTAGGGTATACTTGTATGCCCTGTAATAGTTTAGGTTGTATTACACCTGTAACCGTGTAAGCCTTAGCAATATCAATACATCCATTGCTATCAACCACTTGCGCAAAATAGCCACCAGCTGCGGGGTTAATAATGTAGTTGTCATTAGCACCACTTATTTCAACACCATCAACAAACCAAGCCACTGCATTACCTTCGGTAAGGTACAATGAATCTCCGGTCAGCTCTATTTCAGGGTTAAGATAATTTTGAAAAAAGTTAACTGTTACTCCAACCCCAGGCACATAACATCCGTTGCCATCCAACACGGTGCAATTATAAAACCCGCTTTGGGTTACGTTAATAGTTTGAGTTGTGTCGCCCGTATTCCAAACGTAGCCGTAGTAGTTATCGATAGGTACAATTTTAGCGGTGTCTTCTTCGCATAGTTCTGTTCCAGTGAGCGACACTATTAATGGCGACCATAAGATTGGGCTGGTAATATCAAACGTATCTATTAAGTTGCAGCCATTACTATCAGTAACTATTAACTGATACTGGCCTGCAGGAAATCCTGTAGCCGTATCGTTTGTGCTAGAAACGCTTTGCCAACTGTAACCGTATGGTGTGGTACCGCCACTTACCGATGCTATAGCAGTGCCATTGCTATCGCTTGGGCAAGTAGTACCAATAGTTGCAATGCTTGCAGAAAGTGTTCCAGGTGCCGAAATAGATAAGGTATAAATAGTATTACACGCATTATCATCGGTAACGGTAACGGCATAACTACCAGCAGATAGACCGATTATACTATTATTAGTATCACCATTGGGCCATTGAAAACTATAGGGCGAAGCGCCGCCAATAGGATTCAGGGTTGCTTCACCATCGTTGCTGCCGCAGTTGGCATTAACAATATTGGCTTGCACTTGTATGGCGGTTTGCGTTATGGCTTGGGTAGTGGTGTCTTTGCACCCCAAGTTATCGGTCACTATCAATTGGTAAGTACCGCCTTGGGTAATGGTGAGCTGCTGCTGCGTGCTACCACCTGTCCATAAATTTGAGTAGCTATTATTTGCCTCCAACAGGGTAGAGTCGCCATAACAAATATTTTGGCTGCCGTTAACGGTTATGGCAGCAACCGGTAGCTGGTAGCTGCAGCTATTTTGTACCGTTGCCCCAGTTGGGTTGGCCAATAATTGCTGATACTCGGACCAAGCACTGCAATCGCCTTTTAGGTAAAAACGTAAAAACGGATTGAGGTATTGAAATGTCTTAGTATGCTGTGCACTGCGGCTTATATAACTCGCAAATGGACAAGAGGTAGTTTCGCCAAAGTTGCAAAGCGTATTGCTTTCGCCAAACTGGCAGTGGCTGCCGTCAGTAACATTTACATAACTTTTGCATGCCGATGCAAGCGCATTGTACATGGGCGTCTGGTTGCCGCTTGGGCCGGCTACGCAATCTTTACTACCTGCAAATATCAATGCCGGTATGGTAATGTTTGCCGCAGCAGCTATGGCTGATGGGTTAGTTTCGGCAGCAGCATAATTGGCTATCACAGTAATGTTGGGGTTGGTAGCTGCCGCTATAAAGCTGCATCCACCGCCCATTGAGTGGCCCATTACGCCAAATTTGCCATTCAGTTTTTGATTATATCGCGATGCTACCGTTGTGTTTTCGGCTAAAAACCAAGTTATGGTATAGTTCATATCGGCTGCTAGGTCGCCATGCGAAGGAAAAGGTATTGGGCCTATCTCCGTTTTCGGGAAAGCAAGAATATATCCTTGAGGAACCAACTCGTTCCAAAAGTTGGAATAGGCATCGTAATTCATAGAAAAACCATGTCCAAACACGATAACCGGAAATACACCATTAGCCACAGGTGTATTGTTGCCTGCTGATGTTGCTGGATAAAAAATCTCGCTCGGGATACTTCGGTTGCTCCTAGATGGGTCAGTAAGAGTTATGGTTTGCCTACCAATGGCAAATGGCTGGGCAATTGAGGTAAGGGCGAACGCCATTATACAAATGGTTAGTGGTAAAAAGCGCATGGTTGGTTTGTATAGCTGTAAGATATTAATAAATCAACACGAAACCAAAGACATTGTTTTGGAAATTGACAGACAAGAAATGGCAAGTGAGAGACACTCGAAGCTCTTAAAAAAAAAGAGCCACCCTAATGGGTAGCTCTCGGTATAATGCAGCGGTGTAGTGCACTTAAGCCATGTTATGGAACACTGCCAACACATCGTCATCGTCGTCTAGTTTATCTAACAGCCCCTCTACGTCGTCCGCTTGTTCGTCGGTAAGGTCGTCTTTAGTGCTCATAGGTATGCGTTGCAGGCTGGCATTGGTTACGGTAATGCCTTTCTCCTCCAAACCTTTTTGCATGTTGCCAAAGTCAGTGTATGCTGTAATGATTTCAATCTCGTCTTCTTGCAGTTTTATTTCTTCTGCGCCAAAGTCGATAATATCCAACTCCAATTCGTCCAAATCAACACCCTCGGCAGGTATACGAAACACTCCTTTTCGGCTGAACATAAAATCAACTGAGCCATTGGTTCCTAAGGCACCTCCACTGCGGCTAAAATATACCCTCAAGTTGGCAACCGTGCGCACTGGGTTGTCGGTAGCGCACTCAACCATAATAGGCACGCCGTGCGGGCCATAGCCTTCGTACACAACTTCGTTAAAGTCTTTCTCGCCTTTCTCACTAGCGCGTTTTACAGCAGCCTCCACGGTATCTTTGGGCATGTTAGCTCCGCGGGCGTTTTGCATGGCGGCACGCAGGCGGGCATTAGTGCTCGGATCAGGGCCACCTTCTTTAACCGCTATAGAAATCTCCCGGCCAATTTTGGTAAATGTTTTGGCCATTTGGCCCCAGCGCTTCTCTTTGCGCGCCTTGCGATATTCAAACGCTCTTCCCATACTTTGGTATTTTTTACTGTACCGCAAATTTAAACCTTTTGAGGAAAAAAAATTGAGGATAGGTTTTAATCTATGCTGCACCAATTACAAAGCTTAACAGCGGTTGATAATCAAAATGAAGTGAAAGCCAATGTTCAATATTCAACCATCCCTTCGAAATTGGTTACAAACCGCCAAAACACCCCCCGCAAAACATTTCTACCTGCCAACTAGTCAAAACAATTTAAAATTTTATGCCATATTGACATTAATCATGTTTTTATCTGCGTCGGTACGGCATTTGTTGTATAACTTAACATAGCGTGAATTACCAACGCGTAACTCGCAACCCAAAACTCGAAACTAAAAACATGAACCTAAATAATTTTACCATCAAGGCCCAAGATGCCGTGCAAAAAGCACAGCAACTGGCATTTAGCGCTCAGCACCAAAGCATTGAAAATGCCCATCTGCTGAAAGCCTTGTTGTTGGTGGATGAAAACGTAGTGGGTTTCCTTTTCAAGAAACTGAACGTAAACATCAATTTGCTTACTACCAAAGTAGATGAGCAATTGGCAAAACTGCCCAAAGTAAGCGGTGGTGCTGCCGGAGGCGAATACATGAGCAATGGCGCTAACCGCACCATGATGAAGGCGCAAGAATACATGAAGGAGTTTAAGGACGAATTTGTGAGCGTGGAGCACCTCATATTGGCGCTATTGGCGGGCAACGATACCATCGCAGGGCTAATGAAAGACTCGGGCGTAGAAGAGAAAGGCCTAAAAGCCGCTATAGCCGACCTTCGAAAGGGTAGCAAGGTGACCGACCAAGCAGCCGAAAGCAAGTACAATGCGCTGGATAAGTACGCCAATAACCTGAACAAGGCTGCCCAAAGCGGCAAACTAGACCCTGTAATAGGTCGAGACGAGGAGATACGCCGTGTGCTGCACATATTGAGCCGCCGAACCAAGAACAACCCTATGCTAGTAGGTGAACCAGGTGTGGGTAAAACCGCCATTGCAGAGGGCATTGCCCACCGTATAGTAAACGGCGATATACCCGAAAACCTGAAGAGCAAAGTGATATACGCCTTAGATATGGGCTCACTGATAGCGGGTGCCAAATACAAAGGTGAGTTTGAAGAACGCCTAAAAGCCGTTACCAAAGAGGTAATTGACAGCAACGGGCAAATCATTTTGTTTATTGACGAGATACACACACTTGTGGGTGCCGGTGGCGGTGATGGTGCCATGGATGCGGCTAATATATTAAAACCCGCCCTAGCCCGTGGAGAGCTGCGCGCCGTTGGTGCCACTACCTTAAACGAGTACCAAAAGTACTTTGAGAAGGATAAGGCACTAGAACGCCGTTTCCAGAAGGTGATGATTGATGAGCCGAACGTGGAGGATGCGGTGAGCATTTTGCGCGGGCTAAAAGAACGCTACGAAACGCACCATAAAGTGCGCATAAAAGACGAAGCCATTTTGGCTGCCGTAGAACTTTCGCACCGCTACATTACCGACCGCTTTTTGCCCGATAAAGCCATTGACCTAATGGACGAAGCCGCAGCCAAACTGCGATTAGAAATGGACAGTTTGCCCGAAGAGCTAGACGAACTGGAGCGCCGCATTAAGCAACTAGAAATAGAGCGCGAAGCCATCAAACGCGAGAAAGATGATGCCAAGTTGGAGCAACTGACTAAACAGATTGCCAACCTTAGCGAAGACCGCAACGAGATAAAAGCCAAGTGGCAAGCAGAGAAGGATGTGGTGGATGGCATACAGGCCGTGAAACAGCAGGTTGAAAACTATAAGCTAGAGGCTGAACAAGCCGAACGTGCCGGAGATTTCGGTAAGGTAGCCGAGTTGCGCTATGGCAAGATAAAAACTGCGGAAGATGCCCTGAAAAAGATGGAGCAACAATTGCATGACATGGATAGCGGTCAGCGACTGATGAAGGAAGAAGTAGATGCCGAAGACATAGCCGCTATTGTGGCCAAGTGGACAGGCATACCTGTAACCCGCATGCTGCAAAGCGAACGCGAAAAGCTATTGCACCTAGAGGATGAACTGCGCGAGCGTGTGGTTGGTCAAGACGAAGCAATTGAAGCGGTGGCCGATGCCATTCGCCGCAGCCGCTCAGGGTTGCAAGACCCTCGCAAGCCGATTGGTTCGTTTATCTTCTTGGGTACTACTGGGGTGGGTAAAACGGAATTGGCGCGGGCACTGGCTGAATACTTGTTTGACGATGAAAACCTAATGACCCGTATTGATATGAGCGAGTACCAAGAGCGCCACTCAGTGAGCCGCTTAGTAGGTGCCCCTCCAGGGTATGTAGGCTATGACGAAGGTGGTCAATTGACTGAGGCTGTGCGCCGCAAACCATACAGTGTAGTGCTGTTAGATGAGATTGAAAAGGCCCACCCCGATGTGTTTAACATACTGCTGCAGGTGCTTGACGAAGGTCGCCTAACGGACAACAAAGGCCGTATAGCCAACTTCAAAAACTGCATCGTTATCATGACTAGCAACATGGGCTCGGAGATTATCACCGAAAACTTTGAGGGTATAAACGACGACAACATGGCCGAAGTAGCCGCTATAACCAAAGCACAGGTAATGGAGCAACTACGCCGCACCTTGAAACCAGAGTTTTTGAACCGTGTAGATGAGGTGTTGATGTTTAACCCACTGGGCAAAGGCAACATACGCGAGATAGTGAAAATGCACGTGGCGGCCTTAAAGAAAAGCCTTGCCGAGCGAGGCGTAGAAATAGATGTAACCTCGCATGCGCTCGATTTTCTGGCCAAAGAAGGCTTCGACCCGCAGTACGGCGCAAGGCCTTTGAAAAGGGTGATACAAAAGGGTTTGGTAAACGACCTAGCCAAAATGCTTCTAGCCGGGAACATTAACCCTAAGGAGCGTGTTATTATAGATGAAGTGGATGGCGTAATTTTCTTCCGCAACGAAAAGATTAAAAATTCAGACAAAATATCTGCTGAATAGTAAGAATTCATGATGGGAGTTTCAGGGTGCAATGGTTGGTGGTTTACAATTGCATTTTGAGACTCCTCTCTTTTTTGAGTGGAAAGTAGTCTCGTTTTAAACGAGATCAAATAATAAGTCTAACATTTTTTGCTTTTACCCATATGCTATTCATTTACGAATAATGCCACTCACCTTCCATAAAATGCCATTCGCAGATATTAAATAGTGTATTACCCAAGGGCTTGAGATATTCGCTACCGAAAATCAAAAAAGCCTGTATGAAAACCACCTTCTCTGCCCTCATTCTTTTTTTATTCTTTGCTCATGGCATTTTGGCTCAAGGTATCCAAACCATTAGGGGTATCATTACCGATGTACAAAGCCAAAGCCCAGTGCCAGGAGTAACCATAGTGGTACTTGGTAGCAACCCGCTAAATGGAACTGTTACTGATTTTGATGGAGCATACAAACTTGAAAACGTGCCAGTTGGCAGGGTTACGCTGCAGGTAAGCTATCTTGGCTACGAAACCATTACTTTGGCCAACCTTGAAGTGAACTCCGCCAAAGAATTAGTGATTGATGTAAAATTGGTTGAGCAAGTAAAGCGCGTTGACGAAGTAGTTATTTCAGCAGCCCCTGACAAAGATAAAGCCCTGAACGATATGGCCACCGTGAGTTCCCGAACCCTAAGCATATTAGAGGCCAATAAATACAGCGGCACCAGAAGCGACCCTAGCCGTATGGCGCAAAATTTTGCTGGTGTTAGCGGTGCAAGCGACGACCGGAACGACATTATTATACGTGGAAACTCCCCAAGTGGCGTACTTTGGAGGCTAGATGGCATTGATATACCGAGCCCAAACCATTTCGGCACACTTGGTACCACTGGTGGCCCAGTAACCATGCTAAACACCAATAACCTCAAAAACTCTGACTTTTTAACTGGGGCCTTCCCCGCAGAATATGGCAATGCATCGGCAGGGGTGTTTGACCTACAACTGCGCAACGGCAACAATGAGAAGTATGAGTTTTTGGGGCAGATTGGTTTCAATGGCTTTGAATTTGGAGCAGAAGGACCTTTTAGCAAAAAAAGCAAAGCCTCTTTTATAGTTAATTACCGATATTCCACTTTAGGTTTGTTAAGCGCTATAGGTATCAACTTCGGCACTGGTGCAGCCATACCACAATATCAGGATTTGACTGTCAAAATAAACGCCCCAACCAAAAAAGCAGGTAAATTCACTTTGTTTGCTCTTGCAGGCAAAAGCTACATTGAGTTTTTAGACAGTGAATTAGCTGAAGGTGATAATTTCTATTCATCGCAAGGCGAAGATAGCCGAACTGGAAGCGATATGGGCGTGGTTGGTCTATCACATACCTATTTTTATAACGACAACACTTCCGGCAAAATCTTTTTGGCCGCTTCGGCATGGCGTACGACTTTCAGCAGAGATTCGTTGAGTATTGCTGACAACAGCCCTACCGAAACCGATGATCTAAAGTTTAGTCAATTAAAATATACATCTGGTTACCAGTTCAATAAAAAATTCAATGCCAAAAACCAAGTTAAAGCTGGTGTTCAATTTGATTTATACGATTTACGGTTGAGAAACATTCAGCTCATTGCAGAAAATACTTATTTTCGGGTGCAAGATTACAAGGGCATAGCACCATTGCTGCAAGCCTATGTACAATGGCAACATCGCTTCAACGACAAACTGACCCTAAATAGCGGAGTACACTACCAACAGTTTTTCCTGAATAACAAATGGATAGCCGAGCCGAGAGCCAATTTAAGATACCAGTTTAAACCCACCCAAAGCATAAGTTTTGGTGTTGGCTTGCATAGCCAAATTCAGCCATTGCAGTCATATTATGTAGAAACCAATTACTCCGATGGCACCAGTGCCCGTACCAACGAAGACCTAGACTTTTTGCGCAGCAGCCAACTAGTAGTTGGCTATGACAATTTGATAGGGAAAAACTTCCGTTTCAAGGCCGAAATATATGGCCAATATTTAACCAATGCAGCTGTAGAACAAATGCCAAGCACTGTATCGCTAATGAACCAAGGTTCGGGCTTTGGCATAGAGCCATATGATAGTTTGGTAAACAATGGCCGTGGCTATAACTATGGGCTGGAGCTCACCCTAGAAAAATTCTTTGGCCAAGGCTACTACTTTTTGGCAACCGCTTCGTTGTTCGACTCTAAATATGAGGCCAGCGATAAAGAATGGCGCAATACAACTTTCAATAGCAATTACGTATTCAATGTTTTGGGCGGTAAAGAGTTTAAGATAAAGAAGAAACATACTATTGGTTTCGATACCAAGTTTGCAATAGCAGGTGGGCAACGTTACACCCCAATTGATTTAACGGCATCGAGAGCGCAAGGATATGCTGTTTATGATAACAGCAGGGCGTTCGAGGAGCGCAACAATCTTTACTTCCGTTGGGACTTTAAAATTACCTATACCTTCCAAGGCAAACGCGCTACCCAAAAATTCTCTGTCGATTTACAAAACCTTACTGCCAGGCAAAATGTATTTAGTAGAGAATTTAATACGCGCACTGGCGAACTGAACACGATATACCAAATTGGGTTTTTCCCCGATATACAATACCGTATCTTATTTTAACTTTGGGATACACCCTTTATGAATAAGCACGAAGAAACATTAGGCTTTAACGACAACTGGGCACGCATTTTCGGCGTGCCCATTGTGGCCTTTGCCACACCCATCATTTTTCTTAATGAGCGTTTTGAAGAAGGGCTCGTAATGTATGCCATCAGCTTTGTTGTTTCGCTGTTTTTTACCTTAATACTTTGGGAGGGCAATAGGCAATTAATGATAATAGGCCGTTTGCGTTTCAGCAAGGTAGGCGATGAAGCCAAAAGACTTACTTGGCAGTTGATTAATACCGTTTTGTTTTCTTCGTCCATATTTCTAATCCTCGACCCCCTAATTTGTTACTTCCTTAAAAATGATCCTTCCCAAATTTATAGCAATACTATCGGAGGCTTGTCAGCAAGTCTGTTCAGCAGTATGTTGGTTATTGCCATTTATGAGTCCATATATTTCATGAAACGGTATATGCGCTCAGTGGCCGAAACGGAACAATTGAAACGTGAGATGGTCCAATCGCAACTAGAAACCCTTAAAAACCAAGTGAACCCCCACTTTCTGTTCAATAGCCTCAACACCTTAGTATCCATAATACCTGACAATAAAGAGGTGGCTGTAGAATTTGTTAGAAAAATGAGCAAAGTATACCGTTATATTTTAGAAATAAAAGACCGTGAGCTAATAACCTTAAGCGAAGAACTGGATTTTTTGAACTCCTATATCTTCTTGCAAAAAATACGCTTTGGAGATAACTTGATAATAAAACTTTCTCTACCCGAACACTTAATGGAGCACCAAGTAGTGCCCTTAAGCCTGCAAATGCTCCTAGAAAATGCTATGAAACACAACATAGTTTCAACAGAAAAACCCCTGCAAATTGAAATTTCGGTAGGCAAAGACGACCAAACAATTGTGGTACGCAACAACTTGCAATTGAAACACCAAGTAATGGACTCAACAGGTACCGGCCTAAAAAACATTAGCCACCGATACTTGTTTGCTAGCGGTAGAGAGGTAGAGACTATAGTAAGCACTAATGCCTTTATAGTGGCATTGCCTTTAATAAACAAAGCAGCTACTGCATGAGGGTTTTAATAATTGAAGACGAGGCACCAGCAGCTAAACAGCTGCAACGGCTTATAAATGCTTTTGATAGTAATATTGTGGTGCTAGATGTGCTAGATAGTGTTGAAGCGGCAGTTAAGTGGTTGCGTACCTTTAAGCACCCCGATTTACTGTTTTTAGATATTCAGTTGGCCGATGGGGTGAGCTTTGACATTTTTATTCAAGCAGAAGTAACCGCCCCAGTAATATTTACCACCGCCTACGACGATTACATGCTAAAAGCATTTAAGCTCAATAGTGTCGACTATCTCTTGAAGCCAATAGAGCCTTCGGAGTTTAATCAAGCAATGGACAAATACCGAAAGTATTTTCAAGCTCCACAGCAATACGATAGAGCGGGTATTGAGCAACTATTGCAAGCTATGCGCAGGCCCGAATACAAAGAGCGCCTACTAATAAAAACTGGCCAAACACTGGCTTACCTGCAGGTAGCAGAGGTGGTCTACTTCTTTGCCGACCAAGGGGTGGTAATGGCCATTACTAAGGGGGGTAAAAAGCATTTGGTAGACCAAACCTTAGAGCAACTGCAATCAGTTCTAGATCCAAAACTATTTTTTAGAGTAAGCCGAAAATTATTGATTCACTTGGAATCGATTAAGAAAATACACCCGCATTTTAATGGCAGGTTGAAACTAGACTTGCACCAAGAAAATCATCTGGATGATAGTTTTGTAAGCCGAGAACGAGTTGCCGATTTTAAACTTTGGCTAGACCAATGAGCGTTTTAGCCATTATCCACCAAGTTGGTTGCGATATCGGTATTGAAGAATTTCTCATCTTCTAGTTGGCAACAAGCGCCTTGCAATGCCATTTTTTACATCTTTGCATTACCATGTATTACTATTCGACCAACAACCGTGGCCACCACGCCACCCTCAAGCAGGCAGTTACCAGCGGACAAGCACCCGACAAGGGTTTGTATATGCCCCAGCAGATTCCGATATTGCCAGAAACGTTTTACGCAAACCTTAAAGGCCTACCTTTTGATGAAATAGCCTTGAAAGTTTCTTGGGCCCTCTTCCGCAACGATTTAGAACTAACTGATTTGAGGCGGATAGTGGAGGATAGCCTCAATTTCCAGATACCGTTGGTTGAAGTTGAAGAGGATATTTATAGCTTGGAATTGTTCCACGGTCCTACCTTAGCGTTTAAAGATGTTGGGGCTAGGTTTATGGCTAGGTTACTAGGTCATTTTCTTAAAGACGAAGACAAAGAAGTAACTGTGCTTGTAGCAACCAGCGGCGATACTGGCAGTGCCGTGGCGCATGGCTTTTTAAATGTACCCGGTATAAGGGTGGTGATTTTATACCCTAGCGGCAAAGTAAGCCCGTTGCAAGAAAAGCAACTAACTACCTTAGGGCAAAACATTACTGCCCTAGAAGTAAATGGCAGTTTCGATGATTGCCAAGCACTGGTAAAATTAGCCTTTGCTGACGAAGAACTTAACAAGCGCGTAAACCTTACCTCCGCCAATAGCATTAACATTGCACGCTTGGTACCTCAGAGCTTTTACTACCATTATGCTTGGAGCCAATTGCCAGCAGGTAAAGATGATAAGGTAGTGGTTTGTGTTCCGTCGGGCAACTTTGGCAATATTTCGGCTGGTCTTATCGCCAAGCGTATGGGCTTACCTATCCACCGATTTGTGGCCGCCACCAATGCCAACGATGTGGTGCCGCAATACCTGCAAACTGGGACATATATCCCTCGCCCATCGGTAGCTACATGCAGCAATGCTATGGATGTAGGCAACCCGAGCAACTTTGCCCGCATGATGGATTTGTATAATAACGACCATGATGCCCTGGCCAACGACTTGGTGGGCTATGCCATAACGGATGCCGAGACCAAGTTCGCTGTAAAAGAAATACAACAACGTACTGGTTACCTAACCGACCCTCACGGAGCAGTTGGCTATTTAGCCTTGAAACAATACTTGCAAACCGAACCAGCCATTGGCATTTTCTTAGAGACGGCTCACCCTGCCAAATTTATTGAAGTAGTAGAAGAAGTTACCGGTAATAAGGTAGAAATACCGGAAGCATTGGCTAGCCTGCAACACCTGCCCAAATTGGCACATAAAATAGAAGCCGACCTAGAAGCTTTGAAGGCGCATTTGTAGGTTGATATGTAATATATTTGCTATTTTAGCATAACAAATATCCTGTTATGAAATCTACCCTGCTATTGTCTATTGCCCTAGTGTTTGCTTTCGCATCATGTAAAAAGGACTCCGATAAAAACGGCGATATAAACCAAGGTAGTTTTTACGGCAAGGTAGTTATCAACGGCGATACTATTGAATTGAAACAAGCGCTAGTGGGCTATACCAATGGTGTTGGTTCAGGTGGCGGAGTAATAGATACAGCTGGTAATTACTTGTTCCGCCAGTTTACGGAGTTTGGCAGCGCCAACGATACCTTGCGCATTTACTTTATCGATGTTTTTGCAACTGAACCTACCGCAGCCCAAAAAGAAGCCACTGTGCGCACCGGCAATTACAACACCGGATATGGTACCTTAAATGCCATTGCTCCCGATGCCAACTTAAAAGCGGGTGCGGCGGTGGTGTACATTGATTCAATGGGTACCTTTTGGACAACCGACAAAGACCCGGAAAACCAACCAAACTGGGCCTTTAATGTATCTAGCCATACGGCCAATACCAACGATGGTTTCTCGAAATACATTACAAAATTGACCTTTACCGTAAGACTTCACAACCCACTTACAGGCGACCAAATTGAAGCTACTGCATTGAAAATGACTGCGAGGACAGTGATACCGTAAGTGTATTGTTTTTATTTAGCTAAGTCTTGCCACCTTGCTGGGTTTCGTTTATCATGTGTTACCGACTGAATTACTATTTCAGTATCATCAATATTAACAAGGTAAACTACCTTATAGGGAAATCGTTTCAAAACAAAGATTCTTAAATCGAGATGGACAGTTGGAAACGCGACTGGGTAAGTTTGTAAAAGCTTTAAACCAGCATTAAGCTCTTCGAAAAAGTCAAGCGCTAGTTTTTTGTCGATAGCAAAATACCATTCTATGGCAGCGGCAACATCCAATTCTGCCTTGCTTATTAAGCGCAAACTATAGGCCATACTTTGATTTAAGCTCTGCTTGCACTTCATCCCAACTACGCGTTTGGCTAGGATTTTTAAGATACTCCTCCCTACGCTCTTCCAACATCAATATTTCTGCATTGGTAAGCTGGTAATTATCTTCAGTGCGTTCCACATCTGCCACAAAGTCCATTGACCGGAGCATAGCTTCCAGCATTTCTGCGTACTTCGGATCAGTTAATTTTACAGTGAGGGTTGTCATAGCATATAAGTAATTCAAGATAGCTATATAAACGCAAAAAGCCCAAGGAACATTCAAGGAAATGTGAAGCTGTCAAATCGGGTGAAAAAATCGTCGCTTACAACGGCTTAATCTTCTTGATTACGCTAAGAAACTGTTGGGTAAACCAATTACTGGTCATTTTCTCCATAGTAGTAAGCACCGTATCAGCTTGATGGGCAAAATGGTCAATATCGTGCACTGCTTTGGTTAGTGCTTGCCCTTCTGGCGTTTCTAGTTTCTCGACTTGTTTCAATTGGGCCATGATAGTAATTAATGGCTCCAATTCACGCTTTCTGCGTTCGCGCATAATTTTCATGGCCGTAAGGTAAATGTCCTTTTCAGCATGAAAGTATTCTTTGCGGTCGCCAGGGCGCAACTCCTTATGCACAATACCCCAATCCATCAGGGAGCGCACATTCATATTTACATTACCCCTTGATATGCCCAAGGCATCCATAATCTCCTCGGTAGATAATGCTATTGGCGAAATGAGCAATAGGGCATGTATTTGTGCCATGGTGCGATTGATGCCCCAACTTGAGCCCAATGTGCCCCAAGCTTGTATAAATTTGTCCCTGCCTTCTTGTAATTGCATCTTGCAAAGATACTATACTCTCTACACTTTCAATAACTTCTGAAAAAGTGAATTCTAATTTATTTAACTAGTTAATCCGTTATTGGTTAATTGGTTTATGTATCTACCAATAATTTATTTGCAATGTATACCGCAAGCTGGAAGGTAATTGGCAGTTTCGTGTTTTTTTTTATTTTACACCAATAACGAATTTACCAATAACCAATCAACCAAATTAAAGTAGAAATTCATATTTTTGACACTCGCTAAATAATTGCATACCATGAACTTTGAAATAGTAGGAAAACTTTACGAAATATTCCCAACCGAACAGAAAAGCGAGCGTTTTCGCAAGCGTGAGTTTATAATGGAAAACACCAGTAACATTGGTGATCGCTCCATTACCGACTATGTAAAATTCCAATCGACGGGCGATAAGTGCGACCTACTAAACAAGTACAAAGTTGGCGATACCGTTAAGGTACACTTCAACATCCGTGGCAACAAATGGGAGAATGCGGGCAAAGTATCATACTTTACCAACCTTGATGCATGGCGTATTGAATCGCAAGGCGAAAACAATCCTTATGGGCAAGATTTGCCACCAGATAATGGCTTGGATACCCCGCCACCAGCAGGCGATTTCAATGACGATTTGCCGTTTTAATCCATCCTTTAAGTAAGCTTAATCTGCTGTTTTTAATCATTTGTGGCATTTGCAGCATATAACCATATACTGTATTAATGCTCATCGTGAATACTGTGTTTTGAGTATAGATGAGGTCAGCCGTCAGTATTTTCTAGATACTAACTGCTAATACGTTCGTTATATCCGATATTTGCCTATTCAATCGGCATTTGAGTGTATATGGGTCAAATAGAACAAGTAATTGCGCAGAACACCTTACAAATCATTGAGCGGGGATTTTACGTCAATAAGCAAAATCAAAAGGTTAACATTGAGGACTTACTGCATACCGCTGTTGCCAACACAAGGCTTTACACTCCCGAAGAATTAGAGCAACTGCCAACGCGAAACAAGCGAAATGCCATGGCTACCACATTTGAGGCTACCCACGAAACCTCATTGGCGGCCGTGAAGCGCATGGTACAAAAAGGTCACCCGGTAATGTGCCTCAACTTTGCCTCTGCCACTGAACCAGGCGGCGGTTTCGATAATGACACAGTTTCGCAAGAAGAAAGCCTTGTATGTGCCTCGGCGCTTTATCCATGTCAATTGAAAGTGCAGGGGTTTTACCAATACCATAAAAAACAACATACCAGCCTTTACAGCGACCACATGATATATTCGCCCGATGTGCCGTTTTTCAAGAACGATGAGGGCGACTTAATTGACCAACCGTTTAAGGCCAGTATACTCACTGCTGCTGCAGTAAATGCTACCCTAGTGCATAAGCTAGAGCTACAAAACATAGCGCTTATTGAGCATGATATGCGTATTCGAATCAGGAAAATGCTTACCCTCTGCGCCGTGCAAGGCTATGAACACTTGGTGCTAGGAGCCTGGGGCTGTGGCACATTTGGTAACGACCCAGAAATGATTGCAGAACTCTTCCGCGAAAAACTCACCGACCACTTTGCCGGCTGTTTCCGCCATATCGTTTTCGCCATCAAAACCGATGATGACCGCATCTTCCAACCATTCAATACTCGCTTTAACGGAACGATGTATTATTTGATGTATTAACCTCAACTACCATTGAGCTTTTCGCTTGCTCTCTTTGTACTTTTGCTTTTACATCGCGGCCTACTATGTAGCCAAATGCTGAAATACCAATCACAAATAATATTATACTTAGGTATTTGCGCCAAGTGGGCATCACGGGCACATCTTTAACATCGGCACCCTTGGGTACGTAGTGCATATCGGCCAATATCATTGATAGCCCTAAGGTAAGCCAAACCGTAAAGTCAAAATACTCCTGCTTTACTAAACTTATAACGCTAATAAGGGCAAATATACCCCCCGAAATATACTTCAACGATACGGGTTTCTTTTTTTCGGTAGTTGTTTCTGTATTCATGTTGCTTGTTTTGTCAGTTAGTATGCACCTACCTCCAAATCTTACAACTGACCCTTACTTTTTTAAAAATAATTATTCCGCCGTGTTGGCCAGTTCGGCAGCACAGCGCTCCAGGTCTTTTAGCGGCTTGCCATATAGCCTATTTATATACCATTTGCTTGCCAAAAAAATCACCACAATAAAAACTATCCTCACTGGTATAGCATACCAAGC
>CAIOSU010000132.1 GCA_903861055.1 uncultured bacterium | reverse complement strand
CTGCCCGTGGGCGAGCAATATGTGCCCAACGACGTGATGCTGGATAACGAAACCCAACAGGTGATTATGATTACCGGCCCCAACATGGCGGGCAAATCGGCACTGTTACGCCAAACAGCCTTGATTGTGCTAATGGCGCAGATGGGTAGCTTTGTGCCTGCCACCAAGGCGCGCCTTGGCATTATAGATAAGGTATTCACTAGGGTAGGGGCGAGCGACAATATTTCCAGCGGGGAGTCTACCTTTATGGTGGAGATGAACGAGACGGCCAGCATCATGAACAACATTAGCGACCGTAGCTTGATACTGCTGGATGAGATTGGCCGCGGCACGAGCACGTACGATGGTATTTCCATCGCCTGGAGTATTGCCGAATACCTACACAACAACGGCCTATGCCGTCCGAAAACGCTTTTCGCCACGCATTACCACGAACTGAACGAACTGGCCAACAAGCTGCCCCGCATCAAAAACTACAATGTAGCCACCAAGGAGGTGGGCAATAAAGTAATCTTCCTGCGTAAACTGCAAGAGGGTGGCACGCGGCACAGCTTCGGTATACATGTGGCGAAGATGGCCGGCATGCCCAAACCGATAGTGGACCGTGCCGGCACCATCCTCAAAGAGCTAGAGCAAAAGCACATCAGCGATGATAGCTTGGGCAGTAAAGTGAAGAAGATTGAGAACCCCGGCTACCAGCTCAGCATCTTCGAAATGAACGACCGCGCCGCCGCAGATGCCCGCAAACTACTTGAGAAGATAGATATTAATACCCTTACTCCAGTAGAAAGCCTCATGAAACTCAATGAGTTGAAACAAATCTTCAATGCAGATGCATAATTTTTTATAAAAAGCTTGCACAAGTAAGATTAGAGTGCTTATATTTGCATCCACAATTACGGAATAACGCGTTCTTTTCTGTAAAATTATACCAAGCGAAAGTAGCTCAGCTGGTAGAGCACGACCTTGCCAAGGTCGGGGTCGCGAGTTCGAATCTCGTCTTTCGCTCTCTTTTTCCCTCCTTAGAGAACACAATACGCATTATAGGCCCTGGTGGTGGAATCGGTAGACACGCAGGACTTAAAATCCTGTGAGCAGCAATGTTCGTGCGGGTTCAAGTCCCGCCCGGGGTACTAAATAAAAAGATAAGCTGCCTTTTGGCGGCTTTTTTTATGCCCCAAAAGATTGGCTTTGTCTTATTTGTTGAGGGGACATTTTAAGCTACACTGTCAATTCAAATCCTTGTAGGCAGTAATTTCTGTGCGATCCTGCCTGCCGGTAGGCAGGTTCAAGTCCCGTCCGGGGTACTGAGTGGGGCGAAAGTCTCCCGCTTTTTTGTTTAAATTCCTTTATCCTTATTCTTTTTAAAGGGCACATTGCATTCTCGCTACTTATAACTTCTGCTTTTTGTGCATCTTTTGAACATTTCAATTAATGTTAGTTACTCAAGTTTTATCCTACCCGCCAATATCCTTAAATTAGCATCAGCTGCAATGATACATTTCGGCTAAACACTATGCTATATGACGATTGGATTAGGAGTAACTTCGGAAGTAAAAACCTTAAAAAAGGTATTGATACATAGCCCCGATGGCGGTATTGGTAAAGTATTGCCATCAAAAGCACAAGAGTGGTTGTACGAAGACATCGTTGACCTTGCCAAAATGCAGGAGGAATACGACGTTTTTAAAAAACTACTGCTTTGCTATTTGGATGTACCCAGTTTGGTAGCGTGGTTTACTAAGGAATACCAGAACCAAACGCCCCAAACCGATAGTATTGAATGGCACACCATCAAGCGCGGTAGTTGGAAAAGGCCCGACCATGAGGAGTTTATAAACTCAAGCAAGGTGGTAGAAGTTCAAAGGGTTATTTCGGATATGCTGATGGACGATAACCTAAGGCACGAAATGGTGGCGGCCATTTGCGCATTAGAGAACTGCTCTTATACTGTTCAACAAATATTACTGAATACCACCAACGACCAAAACGGCAAGATTTGGAGAGGCAGCTACGATAAAGCTTACTATTGTCGCCAATTAGCTAAAACATTGTTGTCGGGTCAGTTGAAGTATTACAAGCCCGATATTGAAAAGGCCTTGGTTGAGCAGGTTTTTCCGCCAGTGCCCAATTTCGTGTTTACCCGCGACATTAGTATCATGATAGGGCAGTATGTGCTATTGAGCAAGGCTGCAGAAACATCGCGCTCAAGGGAGTCAATTTTGACCAAATATGTAATGCTCAATTACTTTTTTAAGGATAGGCCCGACCGTATTGTTGAAATAAACAATGACATGGAATACTTGCTCGGCGACGAGCATGAGCGCGAAAATGCCCGTATAACTATTGAAGGCGGCGATGTAATGATGGTGGCCAAAGACCACTTGCTGGTTGGCTGCAGCGAGCGAACATCGGTAAATGCTATCGATAAAATCATTAAGCACCTATTTAGGCTAAGGGATGATGATGGCAATAAGGTATTGAACAAGATTTCGGTGGTAGTGATACCCAAGAAACGCACCATGATGCATATTGATACCATCGTTACCATGGTTGATAAGCGCACGTGGGTGCTTTATGGCCCACTATCAAAATTGAAAAGTCTTAACTGGACGGCCAACTACCGCAAAAACCTTCACCGAGCTAACGATGTAAAAGAAAGTGAAGCAGATACGATTAAAATTGTCCGTTACAATAACCAAGTAATTACCGACGAAGATGGCATACAACGGTACCATGAAGACGATAAAAGTTTCGAATCGTTTGAAGACCTGTTTACGGATATTGGAATGAATGATTTTGGAGTTGAAGAGGATGATATGCGGTTTGTATATTGCGGCAATCCGGATGTAACAACCGAAGTTAATAACTCGGAAGAATGGGAAGATATCTCCACCAGTAAAATGGATGGATACCCATTTAATGATAGGGAACAATGGACGGATGCCTGCAACGTATTGGCAATAAAAGAGGGCTTGATAATTGGCTATGATAGAAATCATGAAACCTGCAGGGCTTTTCAGCGAGTGGGATTTAAGATTGTAGAAACCTTAAAGCTACTGGATAGGTTGCAAAATGAGGTGTGGTTAGGCCTTGGTGCCAATGAACCAGCAGAGCAGCTTGCAAAGCGCGTTGAAACCCTGCGAGATGAACTGGTGCAGCACGATACCTTATTCCTTATTCCCTCGGGTGAGTTGTCTAGGGCTAGGGGCGGCTCGCATTGTATGTCGATGCCATTGTTAAGGGAGCAAATGTAACGCTATGCAATCAACCAACCACGTATTTATGGTGCGGCCAAAACGATTTGGCTACAACCCGCAAACGGCACAGGACAACACCTTCCAAAGTATACCAGGCGAGCAAACACAGGAAGAAATTGCCATAAAGGCATTGGCCGAGTTTGATGCCATGGTTACAGATATGCGCAACAAGGGTATTGATGTAACGGTGTTTGAAGAAAACCTCACTGCCCCAGGCATTACACCAGATGTGGTGTTCCCGAACAATTGGATATCTACTCACTCAAACGGGATTATTATACTTTATCCTATGCGCTGGGAAAACCGCCAATGGGAAAGGAGGGAGGATATAGTAGCCTTGCTCAAGAGCAGGTGCCAAGTATCGCAATTGTTGGATTTGAGTTCTAGTGAAAAGCAGGGACAATATCTGGAAGGAACTGGCAGTATGATTATTGACCACATAAATGGAACCATCTATGCAGCAATATCGGAGCGAACCCAAAAAGCATTGACGAATGAGGTAGGCAAGCAATTGGGTTATCAAGTAGTTACTTTTAGCCCTAACCGATATACCAGCGCTACGGGTGTGGAAGCGGCCATATATCACACCAACGTTATGATGTGTATTGCTACTAATTTGGTGGTAGTTTGCATTGATGCAATTGTGCCCGAAGATAGGGAGCGAGTATTAGCATCGCTAAAGCAGTCGGGCAAGGAGATAGTGGAAATTAGCCTAACCCAAATGCTGGAAAGCTTTTGCGGTAATATGCTCGAGGTGCAGGGCCCAACTGGTTTGCCATACTTACTTATGTCGACCACTGCATACGGGGCATTGACAGCCAAACAACGAGAAACAATTTTACAGCACAACCAAATATTGCATTTCCCCATCCCGACCATTGAAAAATATGGGGGCGGCAGCGTAAGGTGCATGGTGGCAGAAAATTTCTTGCCACTGGCACATTGATTTACCGTTGGCGTTTAATAACAATCTCAACGCGCCTATTGATAGCCCGACCGCTTTCCGTGTTGTTTGGGGCAATCGGTTTTAAAGGGCCCGAACCTTCAATGGTTATCAGGTGGGGGCCAATACCATTGATAGTAAAATAAGCCTTAACCGACTCGGCTCTAGCGAGCGAAAGCGATAAGTTGTTATCAATGCTTCCTATGCTATCCGTATGCCCTATTATGGTCAGCGAGAAATTATCTGATTTTAGCAATGGTAATAAGATGTTATCCAAAACCGGGTAAGCGGCTGGCAATAAAATAGCTTCGTTAGTATTAAAATTAATGCCAGCCAAAGTGATGGTGTCAGAAATTATTGGTGGGCTGGCAAGCTTAAACAGTGGGGTTAGGCTAATGCTATCCAAGTATATATAACACCGTATCTCATTGCCTTTTGGTTTGCGGAGTTTGACGAAATCATCCTCCTTTAAATAATTCCCGATAACCAGTAATTGTTCTCCACCAACTGCCTTAATGGTATCAACAATATGAATCCACTTGCCTGGCAAAAGTGGTTCAGGCATATCAAGCACCTTTATCTCTTTAGGTGGGGTATAATGTGCATGAATTTCTGTCGCCAATCGAACAGACATTTGCTTAATACTACTCGGTGAATTGGGCCCTAGGCTAATGAACATGCTTAGCTGGTATAGGCTGTCCTTTTCAAGACGTTGCAAGAGCCGGGTTTGTAAACGTTCTACCCAATAACCATTCTGTTTTCTGGGCAAATCCATAACCAAGCCAGCGAAAGCTTTGCCAGAGAGCAATTCGCATGCACCGGTGAGGTTATTGCTCGGCGAAATTATTTCGCAGCTATCTAGGTATAGGTCGGGCGTACCTGTGATTTGCCAAGGCTTAGGTATGCTGGGTTTAGTGTAGGTAGTTTGGCATTTAGCGCCTTGTTCAAAATCACCGTTCGGCACCAGGTTTTGAGCATAGCCGCAGCCAGGGCGGCACAAATACAATACCCAAGCCAATAAGAATATATACCGAAAGTAGAACATCAGCGGTTATAACGGCAGGTAAAGTAGTAAAGTATGTGCATGGATTATCCAACCATTAAATTGCAACCCCTTGTTTCGCTAATATCCATGCGCCCCAGAACTTTAAATTTGTGGCCATCAGTATGAATAGTAGTTAAATCAGATGTTGCGATAAAGGCGCACGAGTGAATATTGCCTAAATCAATCACATTCAATCCACCAGATGATGGTGTAGCATAAGTATCGAGTGGGTCATAGGCATCTCTTGCCAGCACACGCATCCAATTAGGTGGGGCAAACCATTCGCTGCCAT